>NZ_LT635544.1:172500-472500 GCF_900120125.1 Gemella massiliensis | reverse complement strand
TAGTATTTTGTGGTAAATTTATTATATCAGATTTTTACTATGTTTTTTTTTCTAATTTGATTTTTCAATTTCCCATAGATAAATCATTTGTGATATTCAATCATATTTCTCCAACCTGATTTCGCTTCTTTTACAACAGGAAAAAATGGATAACAGTGATACAAATTTCCCCCTATTTCCGAAATAACCCTTACCCCACATTCTTTTAATTTAGTTTTGATGGGTTCATATGCGGCATATAATACTTCATCACTTCCATAGGAAAGATAAACCTCTCCTACCCCGTGATAATCTCCCTTTTCAAGATATAACATATATTCCGGAACATTTTTACCATGAGTCAAAATTTTATCCATTTTTTCCATATAAGACAGACTCAATAAAACATCTTTTTTATCAAGTTCCTGCCCTTTTCTTATCAACTCTTCATCTGTAAAGCATTGTCCGGGTGATGACGCATATATTTTCTTGGGAACTTCAACTTCTTTATGCATTGCATTGATATGAGATACAAGTCCTAATGCAAGTGTCGCACCGGAAGAACTTCCCGTAACAAGAATGTTCGAAGCGCTATAAGTATTGAGCATTGACTTATACAAAGCATAAATCCAATCAAATACTTCATCAATTGTATGATCTATGCAAAGCGGATAATATGGAATAACCATATTTCGTCCACTTTCAAGAGCTATTTTCAAAGCCTTTTTAATAGAAGCCGGACGAGGATGCACAAGCATACCACCCCCAATTAAAAATAGGCACACTTTCTTTGTCGGTTTCTTATGAGTTATATATACAACCTTTTCCCCATTAAACTCTTTAATTTCATAGTCTATTTCATTATGAGAAAGCATAGGAATCTTTGTTTTATCCATATCCTTTCGAGCTTTTGCAATCAACTCAGCTTCACCTGAATTAAAATATTTTTTAAATCCTATGAACTTAATAAATGCTTTTAAAAAACGATATTTCAACGATAAATTAGACATTTTTCTACCTCCTTATCTTCTATATTAACCATAATACATTATTTTTTTGTAGTTCAATGCAATACTAATCCTCTTTTTTCACTACTATACTTACAAGGATTATACCATAAATATTAATTATATCCAATATTTGCTTGCCTTTATGTTTTTATTTTAGAGATTTGGTTGTGTCGTTCAGTCTTTATTTTATCAATTGCTTGGAGCCTGTGATTTAGCTACAAGATTGTCATTCCCATATCTTTCCACGAGGTTGATAATTCCCCATGTTTCAAGCTCTGCGCCTACTGCCATAACTAAAATTTTTAATATACTAACAGCTTGTGTAAAAAATTCCATAATTTATTCCTGCTCATTTTCTTCTTTATTTTCAATTTTGTTATATGACTTCACTACAAAGTTTTTGTAAGTCTTTCACCCTTTTTCACACTTCTTAAAGTAGCCGAAGATGCAAATTAAATCACCTTTTGAAAACTCCTTAGCCACTTCAGATTTATTGTTATAGGCTGTACAGTTGGTATACTCTCTATATTTATTCGTAACTTTTTAAAAGAACAAAATTTACAACTTGAACCTCTTCATCGCCTTTATTAAAAGTCCCAAAAGTAGGTTTTTTTAACAAGTTGGCATTGATGTTAATCATCTCTTTATTCATTTATTTCCCTCCGATTAAAAAAGCGACTGAAAAGTTAATTCCAATCGCTAAGCGTTTGCATATTCAGTTGTCTTTTAAGTAGGGCTTCTTATCCTTATCATCGTATCTCCTTTACTTTCTGTAACATATTTAAGGAATTAGTATTTCAACGTATATATATATATTAGTGAAAGGCATTTGAAATACTAGTTAGCTTCTCTACGAGTTTTCCCTATTTATTGATCGCAATATAAATTGAAAATAGGCATGAAAAAAGAGGTTGTATAATAAATACGGGGCATGGGAAAAATCCATACCTCGTATTGTTCTTTAATATACAAAAAGACAAATATCCAATATAATTAAAGTGCAAAAAATAAACTATGAAAGGATATCTGTCATGAATAATTTTAACACAAAAACAAAAGAAATAAAAGAGGGAGAATTCATTAAAAACCTACTACAAATAAAAGATAAAAACATTACTATAGAGGAAACACATAGAGAAATCATTAAAAACAATCAAAAGTACTTTGTATTCAAAGGTACCTTAACATATAAACCCAAGAAGTGTAAATGCTGTGGTTGTCTTAATAAAGGTTATACTGTAGTTAAAAACGGCTTTAATGAACTTACTAGAATTAATCTATTAAAAATATCAGGTATCCCTGCTTATTTGGAACTAAGAAAGCAACGTTTCAAGTGTAAAACTTGTAATAAAAAATTTGTAGCTACTACTTCTTTTGTAGATAAATACTGTAGTATTTCTAAAAATGTTAAGTTTTCTATAATGAGTGATTTAGCTGATACTTTATCTTTTAAACAAATAGCCAAAATGAATAATGTATCGGTTAATACTGTTATAAGAACTCTTTATAAATGTAAATCCCATGTAGACATTCTTAACTATAATACCTTACCTGAGTATTTATGCTTTGATGAGTTAAAGTTTACTAAAGATAGTAAAAATGGTATGAGTTTTATTTTTTTAGATGCTTTAACTCATGAGATTATTGATATAGTTGATGGTAGAACTGAGTATATTTTAAATAATTATTTTTCCAGATTTTCTAAAGAGGCTAGAAGTAATGTTAAGGCTATTTGTATTGATATTTATACTCCTTATATGAAGTTGATTAGAAATAAGTTTCCTAATGCTGAAATTGTTATAGATAGGTTTCATATTATTCAAAATGTTAATAGAGAACTTTATTCAAAATGTTAATAGAGAACTTAATAGAACTAGAGTTAAGCTAATGAATATTTACAAAAAACAAAAAGGTATTAATTATACTCTTTTAAAAAATAATTGGAAGTTAATATTAGAAGATGAAAGTAATGTTACTCATGGTAGGTTTTTCTTTAATAGGAGTTTTAGGAGTTTAGTTACTAGACGTGATATTTTAGATTATTTATTAGGATTAGATTGTATATTTAAGGCTAGCTATGAGAGAGTTCAGGATATTAGATATGCAATAAGGTATAGAAATGAGTTGGAGTTTAAAGAATTAATTGAAAAATCTACTATCGATTTATCTGATGGTGTTAGTAAGGCTATTAATACTATGAGAAAACATAAAGAGTATATGCTTAATAGTGTTAGGTATTCTATTTCTAATGGTTCTTTGGAGGGTATTAATAATAAGATAAAGGTTTTAAAGAGAGTTTCTTATGGTTATAATAGCTTTTATAACTTTAGATTACGCATTTTAGTTGTTTCTAGGTTATTTGTTTCTGAGTATAAAAATAATATTTCTTTTAAGGGCGTTTTGAAAAATGCCAAGCAACACTGCATTGCTTAGCATTTTATCCTTATTTTTTCTCATGCCCCGTATTTGACACAGAGCCTAAATCCATAGCTATAACGCATAAAAATACCCTCCTTACTGATTGTCCAGTAAAGAGGGTACATATCAAAAGTTGAGGACTGTTTTTTTATTTTATTTCTCTAAACTTAGTTTCTGAACCTTTTTTATGATAATACTTAAATTTGATCCTGTTTCTTTAGCTATTATATAATGAATTAAGTTTGCCGTTTGCCGTTTGCTCCTTTGATAACTCTGTTTCCAAAATAACATTATCAATTTTAATACAAGTATTTACATTTTTCAGTCTTACTTTTTCAATTATTTCTACTAAAAGTGTCATTTTAGGTATTCTATTTTCCCTATCGGTGTTATTCCTCTCAACAATGCAATTATTTCCATAATTCTCAAACTCACAATACTTTATACTTTCATTAGATTCTTCTAAACTTTGATTGTTTATTTCGTTTATAATTGTATTATTTTATTAGCCATATCTTCTAAAAATCGCTTATCGTGTTCCACAAATATAAGTGTAGGCTTTGCTTCTTTTATAATTTCCTCAATCTGTATTCTTGATATTACATCTATATAATTTAATGGTTCGTCCCAAACAAATAAATGAGCTGGCTTTGACAAACTTACGACAATTAAAACTTTCTTTTTTTGTCCATCACTATAATTCTTCATATCCATTTCAAATAATTCTCTTGAAAAATCTAATTTTCTAAGAATTGTTTTACACAATGTTTCATCAACATCTTGCTTATGAATATACTCATTTAGGCTACCTGTTAAATCAGATGTATCTTGAGGTATATACGATATTTTCAAATTACTTACTAATTTTACCTCACCTGTATATTCATGATTTAGACCTAATAAAATTTTAATCAAGGTCGATTTTCCACTTCCATTACTACCACATATAGCTATTATATCGCCTTGTTTTATCTCAAAGCTTAGGTTATTTAATATCTGTTTTTCTCCATAGTGTGATGATAAATCACCAACCGATATTAGAGGATTTTTGTGATGATGTAACGGATGCAGTAATAGACTTTCCTTTGTTTCAATATCTTTTAATAAATTCTGTTTTTCTTCTATTGCCTTATTTTGTCTATTCTCCAAATTCTTAGATTTTTTCATCATCTTGGCTGACTGATGACCTATATGTCCTTTGTCCGGTTTTACACCTGATACTTTCACACCATTTTTAGTGTTTTCAATTTTATCAGACCAAATTTTACTTTGTCTTGCAGCTTCTTTTAATCGTTTAATATCTTTTCTTAATCTCTCATTTTGACTGATTTCAAATTGATCTTTCATCAATTTGTTTTCATACCATGATGTATAATTTCCTGATTGAACATCAATAGAATTCCTGTTAATAGAAATAACATGATTGACACAGCCATCTAAAAAATCTCTATCATGAGATATGAGCAAAAAACCTTTTTTACTTTTCAGATATTCACTTACAATTTTTCTTCCGTCCATATCTAAATGGTTTGTTGGTTCATCAATAAGTAAAAAACCATCTTCTCTTGTAAACAAAATAGCTAAAAGGATTTTTGTTTGTTCTCCTTTAGAAAGCGTTTCAAATCTCCTATAAACAAGCCTTTCATCTACATTTAGCAAATTAAGTTCTCTAAATAATTTCCATTCTTCCTCATCTGATATTAGTTCTTTATATAACTCAATCCCTAATTTTGAAGTATCAATTATATTTGGTGGAAATTTAATAAATTCAACATCCTTGCTTATTTTACCTTGATAAGTTTCTTGATTTAAAAGTAACTTAAATAGAGTTGATTTACCAATTCCATTTCTTCCTATCAATCCTATTTTCCAGTTTGTATCAAAGGAAAACGACACATTTTCAAATATAGGTTTTACATATCCATAATATGAGAAAGTGAGGTTTTCAATTTTAATTGTCGACATAAAAACACCTCCTCACAATCCTATTTCATTTAATATTATACCATTTTTAAGCCATTTTTTCTATATCAGCTTTCTGTGGCACTTGATAGTTGCCTATAAAATTAAAATATACATCAACTTATTGTTTTCTTTCTTTACCTTTTCTTCCTCCTATCGCTTCATGGACTACAACTTTTTCTATATACTCATTTATCATAGGTACGGTCAGTTTTTCAATATTGGTATATTTTTCTATCATTTTTAAGAATTTATCGGTGTCAACTTTTCTCTGATAATATCTTTCTATTTCTTGTTCAAAATACTGTATTTTTTTCTAAGTCTTGTTGCTTTGTATCATAGGTATTAAATAATCTATCAAAGTGTTTTACAGGAATTTTTCCAAGTGCATGGCCTTCATATAGCTTTGTAATGAGAGTTGTTAGTTCTGTATTTCTTGATGATAATTTTTCTAATTTTGTTTTATCCTCTTTATAATTTTCTTCTCTTTTTTCGTCGACTAACTTGTTCATCACTTTTATAAACTCTTGCTTTTCTTCTTTTGCAAAATCTGTGATTTCTTTTATTGATTTTAGGAGAATTTCATTCACCGTTTTTACTTTGATGTAGTGAATACTGCAAGTACCTTTTCTGTGTCTGTAATGTTGGCATACAAAAGAGTAATCACTATCATATTTCTTTTCTTTATGTTCTGCCGGCTCTCAATAGCTTAGCTTTCCTCCACAATCGGAACAGATTAAAAGCCCTATAAATGTTCTTTCAGTTATTTCTTGGCACTTTCAAATAAAATAATCTCTGCGGTATGCTCGTTATAAAAATCTTCTTGCTTGCTTTTCTTTAACTTGGTATAGACTTTATAAGTATCCTTATACTTCAAATACTTCTCTGCTTGGTCGATAAGTTTGGTGTTATCATCTATTCTCTTTTCGGTATCTTTTATAGCTCTTGTGGTCTTGTAGTTCTTATCTCTTAAAGTAACTATACTTTCTTTCAGTTCAGATAGAAAAGTGATGTTTTTCTCTTTTGAGAATTGATGGCTTTCAATATATTTTTCTAAATCTGCATTAGGATTATCTGCATTTTTACGGATAAGCTTTTCAAAAACGGTTGGCAGATTTTCTTTTGGTTAGAGGGAGGATTTGATATTTTCATTTTCTACTTTTTCTTCTTTTCCAATTCCTCTTATCTAATTCATCAAGGATTTTATTTGTCTTGCAATTTCTTTTATTATCTTATTCTGATATTTGACTTCTCTATTGATATTTCCTCTATTAGTAGCTATGCCTTGCTTTTCCATTTGGGTGGCTGATATACTTAAATGAATGGTCGGTATTTGCTCTATACCTTGTCTTTGATAGGAACGATGGTTAACTTTTTTCTGTATGCTGTTTTCTTTCAAATATTTGTTCGTAATATCTTCCCATGCTTTTCGCCACTCTCCCGCTTTTTCTTGCTCATTTAAATCGACTGTTTTTATCTTCTTCAGTCAATGGCCTTTCTTCATAAGTTCTGTTACTAATACGTCTCCTTATTACCTCTTTTACGTTAATTGGTAATCTATTAACTTTCTTAAATTTCATATTTAACACTCCTTTCTTTATCTATGTATAAAACTCTTATATTTTATTATATTACTAAATATATATTCTACTTAACTTTATCAGGGTAAGACTTCCTCTATATTTTATACTTGCATTATAACATGCACTTATGTCTATATGAGTGTATATTTTTTAATATATGTTTCATACCAATTTTTTTACCCCAAGGCTGTCTATATGATATAATTTACTTATACTTGATTGAAGAGATTAACTCAGAAAAGAGGACTGGATATGGGCTTTTTTATAGCAGTTTTAGGTTTTTACCTTATTTTCCTATTGTCATTTTTATTGACTATTTATATCTACCTTAGGCTTGCATTAGCTGTAAGGGCAGGCAAAGATGTTCCTAAATGGATTTATAAGTTTGGTCAGGGTTTTAGACATAGAAATTACCATACTTTTGATGATGTCACGGATCCTATTGCTCTAAGAGAGGCGACTTTCTTTATTTTTCGCCTTGTCATTATCAATATTATCGTATTTATTGTAATATATTACAAAACGTATAATTTCCAAAAAACACTTTATACCTGTTTAAGAACCCAGATGGCTATTGTCCTTGTAACTATGCTCATCCACGGTATTATAAAATTTATTTCGACAATTCGTAACAAGTCAAATAAGCCCATGCATGTGTATTCTTCATCAAATGCAGTGATTGGAGGTCTTTTTTTCACATCATTCCTCCTTACTATGTTTATATCTATATCAGGTTTCCCTGCCGAGCCTATCACAGTGCAAGTAGACAAAACCAACCTAGTTGTAGGTCAGACAAGAGCTTCTGATCTCTTGTCTTCAGGCTTTACCTTTTACAATAAAAGTCCTGATAGTGAGATTGTAAACAAGCGTAATGACCACTTTTATTATGGCGAACTTGTAGAACTGGTGAGAGATGGCAAGCCATATGGCTATGTGTCCCTGACGCCAGAGTGGTCAGATTCGGATAAGGTCAAGAACTGCATTGTAACTTTTTATGAAATAAAGGCAGATAATGAACAATTATCCAAGATTAGATTTAATAATAAGGATTTGTCAAAACTAACCATCAAGGATTTTAAGACTAGGAAATTAACCGATATTTTTTCACTAAATCCTGTCGATTACGAAGAAATAAAGAACGATATATTTTTCTGCCTTAAACTACAGACATCAGGATACGCCTTGTGGAAGACATACCGTATTGAAGCTAATTTTAATTCGGACTATACTCCGGATCGTTATGGTGTTAGAGCCCAACATACAATATGGGAGTAGGCATTGTATACCTACTCCCATATTAACTATATTTCAAATACCCAATTATTCCCAAATGTTCCTTTAATGATTTTCAGTCAATTATGAACCCTCTAAGAGCCATATCTGTTTCACATATCAAAGTATTGGCTTCAATTTATTTATATTATACTGTTTTATCGGAACAATATCAATCATATCGAAATGATATCCTATGTTTTACTGTATAATATAAGACTTAGAATAACACTTTACTTCTGAAATAACACTATCTTAGTTAGTTGTATAAATCAAGACCGGTCGTTCAACTGGCGGTTTGCACAAGGACTATAATCCAAGGGTTACTGACCAGAGCGTCCAAAGGCACCGGCTTTTACTCTCGTTTAAGATCTACCTTTGACTCGTACTTCCTTTAAAGTCAAGTCCAAAATCTTGCGTAAAATTATCCAGCACAATATTTGTTCTATTATTTACCTTAGTTGTTAAGTAATTTCTGGAGCTTACATTGTAATATACATTCTTTTCAGCTTCAAGCCGAATTTATTATAATATCATTTCCCTGTTATTACTATCTATAAATCCAATTTTTGTTTTACATTGAAAAATATTTTTCAAGAGGCTATCCAGTTCTGTCTGTGCCTTTATCACGTTATCTATGTTGAAATCATTGAAACCATCTATCGGGAAAAAGATATCAGATGAATTAGCAGTAATCTTGCCATGTTCGCTTTGTCTCCATGTCCAACGTCTTGTACGTACCTGCTGTCCAACTGCATATATAACCTCCCCAACATCTGGTGTTTCTTCTACATCAGCACCAAACGGAAGAAATGTATCTCCATCTTTCGCTAAACGGATGCAAATATCATCACCATCACCACCTAAATCATGCGCCCCCATTGGTAGCATGTATTTCAAAGAAACGGCATTGCCCAAATTCACAATAGGATTTATATGTGGTATTTTCTTTCCCTTTGCTATACGGGTAAAAAGAGCCTCTATAGAACAAAGATATTTGTTGGGATTGATTCCGAGTGTACGAAATGCTTCTCTATATGGCAAAATCTCCGCTTCCTCCTTCACCTTTTTTTCTTCAAAATGTAATACCGCCGTTTGAATATTTTCTGTCAGTAGCCTTTCAATCTCGGGGTATGGTCTTCTATTATCTATTCCTCTTGCCATAACAACACCAAAACAGGCATTTGGCAATTTCTCAAAAATTTCTTTCTCAACTCTAAAATACATATCAAATCCTCCAATCAATCATATTTTACAGATATACAAATTTCAACAACAAATTTTCTCGGATTATTTGTAATTCCATAATTAATGAATATAATCTCCTTTATTGCTTAACTAATAAGGTTACACACTCACAATGAAACGAGCAAATACTAAGTATGCCATATAGTCTTGTCTGTATATGGAAACATATCTATAAACCTTTTAACGATAGCATAAGGTTATCGTTAAAAGGTATCAGATAGATAAATTTAGATTTGTCATAATCCTAACCATTTTTATTACAACAACTTAGCCAAGTAATAACCATTAATTCGTAGTCTCAGCTACATTTATTAATCCAAGATCATCAAAGTAATCATAAAGTTCACTATTATATTTTTTTACAATTTCACTAGCCCTTTTATTCCAAAAACTATATATACGTTGTATTTCATCAATACAACCTTTCTTATCTTTTGATATATATATTTCTAATGGATTATCTGATATTTTGTACCATGACATACCATGAATTTCTAAAAAAGATTCATATGTAACCTTCTGAAAAAACTCATCTGCATTTTTTATAGCCCCTGTATATACTTTGTTTAAATACGAATCTAGAGAATCATAGCGATTGAGTTTTGCACTCGTTCTTCCATGACACATAGGAATAACCCAAAAATTAGCTAAACAATGATACTTAGACTGATAGTCAATTAATTCTTTAGGCCACTCTTCTTTTGGACTTCGTTCTTTTTTCGTTCTATTACCCAAAATCACATTCGCAAGTGAATTAAATGAATGAATAGTATCTCCCATATAATTCTCATTTTTATATGTCCCATCTTCATTTAAAATTTCTACATTATTTCCTCCTAAAATGTCCTTATATACTATTTTATAGAAACCCACACTAAAATCTGACATGTCTTCATCCGGATTACTTTTATATAGCTGTGGGCTATATATAACATTATCTTTCAAACAAATTTTAGGGACATTTTTATCACATTTGATAGGAGTAAGTAATATTTTATAAACTTTATTTTCTTTTTCTGTCACTTTATTCCCCCATGTAAATTCTTATTATATCTCACATTTTTAATTCTTGTTGACTATATTATATTATACCATATTTCATACACTTCATAAATAATGACCACCCCTGAAAAAGGGTGGTTTACTCTAGGGCTATAAGCCCAATAGTTACTAGGCTAGCGTCTCAAGGCGCTAGCTTTCGCTTTGTTCAAGCTACATTGCCCTTGCCGCTTTGATTGCACCTCGAAGGTGCTTTCTATCTTTTGAACGGATCTTCGTACTCTTTCACACTGAGTTTATCTATCGCTTGACCATGCTTCTCGAACATCATCAAAGCACCTTTGCCTTTGAGATATCCCGTGAAACTAAATACACTAATCTTAGGCGGTATGCTTAGCACAAGATGAACGTGGTCAGGCATCATATGTCCTTCTATTATTTCAACTCCTTTGTATCTGCACAGAGTTCTTATGATATCTTGCAGACTTTTACGATATTGATTATATATAATTTTTCGTCTATACTTTGGAGAGAATACTATATGATATTTGCACATCCACTTTGTATGCGATAAACTATTATGTTTATTTGCCATAATTAAAATCATCCTTTCTTTATTTTAGTGCTTGAACTACTCTTATTTTATCAAGAAAGGATGATTTTTCAATTGTTTAACTCTTATCTCGCACCCGCATAGCGGGTGGTTTATTGTTTCGGAGACTTCGCCTCCTCAACTGGCTAAAGCCATTAATAAAAAACAGTAAACCTTTTTTGATTTACTGTTTCATAAGTTGCTATATAATTGTTTATATTTAATTGTTTTACTTCGACAAACTGGAATTTATCAGCTAATAAGTTTACTCGCCAACTTATACACTTGATTTATTTCTTTGCTTTCTAACTTCCAGTTATTAAGTTCAGCTTTAATTAACTCTGGAAATTTTTTGCTTATATCCCTTAGAGCATTTCCTACTGATTTCCTAACATATTCACTCACATCTTCCTTTAAGTTGGCAATTCGTCTAATAGCTTCATTCGGATTGTCTTTGAAATATGGTCTACTCGTCCATATTCTCAACCCCTCTGTAACTGCTCTCCTTGTATTAGGATTATTATTTTCTAACCATTCATCAATGATTGGAAGTGCTTTTTCATACCCTGTCTTTTTGCAAAATTCATCAAATGCCTTTGCTAATACTTCCTGAACTCTCCAATTATCATCTTTAGAAACTTCATCTCTCATAAATACCAGAATATCATTTTGTTCTGACAAATATCCAAAAAGAAATACGCCATACATTCTTACTTGATATGTGTCAGATTTATAAGCTAAGAATCCCAACTTCTTGATATATTCATTATCATTAGATTTATAATCAGCAAAGGCTCTTTTTTCTTCCTCTTTAAAACCGTTTTCTATCAAAGAAAATTCCGTTTCTAAACTCGCAATATATTCTTTCACTCAGTTTCACCTACCCGCCAACTTCCAATTAATCAAGCTCTTTCATCGGTAATAATATGTTCAATCCCGCAATGACCGGTTTGAAGGAATTCTTTCATAAATAAGGGGTATGCCTTGTAGTCTTCAAGCCTTTCTATCGGGATCCAATACATATTTTCTTTAACTCCAAGCGTATAGCTGTTGCTGTTAAGTATCTGACTTCCCCTAGGTTTCATCAAATAATATAATGCAATCTCATGACAATCCGTTCCCTGCAATGAGCCGCTGCTCTCATTAAAGAAATTTTCATGAATTACTGCCAGACGATCCACTTCATATTCAACACCGGTTTCTTCAAATACTTCTCTTTTAACCGCATCTTCCGCTGTTTCACCCATATGAACGGCTCCGCCTATTGAAGTAGTAATAGTCTTCTTTTTCATTTCCGGCAAAAAGAACACAGCCATCCTCAACAATAATTGCCGTCGCACGATATCTGAACCTTTTATTGTCCTTTTGAAATCCGCAATTATATTCCACACTCATACCTCCATGAATTTGAACTTTAAATACATAAGCTAAACGGAAGCGGCTGCAAAGCGGGTATTTGAATTTAACTTATCAGAATACTTTTATAAAGCGTTTTTGAGTTTTATCACAAGTATAACCGATATTTTCATAAAACTTATATGATTCTAAACGATGAGATCCGGAATTTAATCTAATGAAACCGATATTATTTTTCAAGGCGTATTCTTCAATAAAAGCCATCAGCTTTTTCCCAATACCCTTGCCTTGAAAATCAGAATTAACCGCTAATCCTAATATATTCAATCCGATATCACTATATAAACTTTCATATATCTCTGCATGAATAAAGCCGACAACCTTATTTGTTTTTTCATCTTCATATACTGCGATGATATGATGTTTATTATCAATAGATAATTTTTCGATTTGCGTTTTCACCGTATTGATATCAACATTATATCCCAACTCATTTTTACAAATTTCTTGTATTTCTTTTGCGTCCGATATAATAATAATCTCTCTTATCACGTTTTATCTCCTCAAACTTTATCTATTAAAACGGGGTTTTATAAATTATACACGGCTACGATTTCATTGCCGCACATTTCTCCGTTTTCAGAAAAGCCATACTTAAGGTAAATTGCTCTTGCCCGTACGTTTTCCGGTTCATACGACAGCCATACCTTTTTTGCTTCGCCGAACGGAAATGTACGTATCAAAGCAATTACAGCGTCTATTGTCTGCTTTCCCAGACCGCATCCCTGATATTTCCGATCGATCATCAGTCTCCAAAGGCTGTAATTCTCCTTGATCAAAGGGCTCTCTTCTTCATTGCCGATGGTTCCTTTGCCGATCATAACAAATCCGATAAGTGTGTCGTTATCATATACTGCAAGCGGTAAAGCGTTATTCCCTTCGTTTCTCGTTGTATATGCTTCCGCAAGACTCTGTATGTTTTCCGCAACAAAATCTTTTTGCTCTTCATATGGCTCCAATGCGCAAACCTTCCAAATATTCTTATTTGTAATTTCATCAAGTCTGATCATTTATAATCTCCCTCGAGTTTAAATTCATCTTTCATTTTCAAGGATCTCATCGATCTTTTCAAATGTATTGCCGTTTCTGATCGTAATTTTCTTATAAAAATCCTGCTTCATTAATTTTTTATGGTAGGTGGTTTTTAAGTATTCCGACTCGTCATATTTGCCCCAAAATACCGCATGTTTCCCTACATACACTATTTCATTATAAAATGCCGCTTTATCTATAAAGTCAAGAATGTCCGAATCTATCCGAGTTACACGAAAAAAAATAAAACATCTCTTCTTGCCAGCTCTTGCTCCCACCAGTCGGGCAGTTCCGCCCTTTCTTTTAAATCGCTTATGGATACCTTATTTTTGCCGCGTAGCAAAAGTACATATCTCAACCTATCGGCCTCCGTAAATCTCAATTTATCCGGTTCCGTAATTTAATAGCTTTAGTTGCAATATATGTTTTAATATTCAACTCATGAAGTCTTCCGAAGCCGTTTGTGTCCTCATATATATCAACCAAAGTAAATCCCGCCTTTAATTGTCCCACCATCTGTTCGGTCATATCATGAGAAAACTGCATTCCGCAATCTTCATCCATCATAAAAGCCTTTGCGGCTTCATCCTTTAAAGGATTAAAAGGCATTTTCCAAACGATCTCTTTTTCCTCGCTGTCCACTATATAATTTATCTCATTGCCCAGAGCTGCAAGAAAAATGCCGCCTTTTTTCAGAACTCTATATGCTTCGTTAAAAATATGCTGCACATCCTCAACATAGCAGTTGGAACCCGGGTGAAAAACTATATCAAAGCTTTCATTTTCAAAAGGCAGGATTTTCGTCATATCTCCCTCAAGAGCTTTTATGGAATATCCTTCTCTTTCTGCAACTAAAATTTCACTTTCTATTTGTTTTGAGGAATAATCCAGTACGGTACATTCTGCCCCAAGGTGGTAAATATAGGCATCTGCTGTCCGCCTCCCGACGCCAAGCCTAAGATTTTCTTTTCCTTAAGATCCCCGAGCCAGTCATGCGGAACAGCTTTAGTCGGGGTAAGCAGTACTTTCCATTCTCCGTTTTTTGCATTGATGTATTCATCATGCGATATAGGTTTACCCCATTCCCAGCCTTCTTCAACCCATCTGTCAATGGTTTCTTTATTTATATCCTGATATGTCTTCATCAGATACACTCCTTTTCAAGTTAATATTCGCTTTATTCCTTATATTCATCATCAAAAGAGAATACATCGTTAGGTGTACAGTCAAGTGCCTTGCATATTCTCTCTAAATTTTTCATTGTAATAGGCTTGTTCTTTCCCATCTGTGCCATAACATTGGTGGTAAGTCCTGCCATAGCTATAACATCTGTTTTCTTCAAGCCCTTTTTTGCAAGCTGAACCCATAACGGTTTATAGTTTAATGCCATACTGACCCTCTTTCTGCTTTTTCTTGTAAATACAATTACAGATATTATACTACAAGTATTGAATATAATCAATTTTTACTTGTTTTAAGGTTTTAGTTTTAGAGATTTAGTTGTGTCATTCCCTCTTTATTTGGGCATAAATTGCTTAATACCTTGGCTCTTAGCACCGGGATTGTCATTACCATATCCTTCCATCAAGTTGATAACGCCCCATGCTCCAAGTCCTGCACCTACTGCCATAACCAAAATTTTTAATACATTAACTGCCTGTGTAAAAAATGCCATAAGTTATTCCTCCTCGTTTTCTTCTTTCTTTTCAATCTTGTTATATGACTTCACTACAAAGTTTTTGTAAGTCTTTCCCTCTTTTTCACGCTTCTTAAAGTAACCAAAGATGTGGATTAAATCACCTTTTTCAAAGTCCTTTGCCTTCTCTGCTTTTTCTCCATAGGCTGTACAGTTAATATACTCCTTGCCTTTACCGTACTTTTTTACAAGCGTGAAGTTTACAACTTCTACTGTTTCTCTATCTTTGTCAAAACTTGAAAAAGTTGGTTCCGCCACTAAGTTGGCGTTGATGTTAATCATTTCCTGCTTCATTAAAAATTTTTCCTTTTCAATTCAATAAAAAAGCGACTGGAGTATTTCTTTTCCAATCGCTGATACTCTTACTATTTAGTTTTCGTTTAAGTGGGATTTCTGATCCTTATCATCTTGCCTCCTGATTTTGAATAAAAAACAGCAAATCTTTTTAAGACTTACTGCATTCTTGTAATAACCGTTTCTCTATTTAATTTTGCTTTTCCTTTTCGCTTCATATAGCTTTCTATGTCAAAAAATTCTTCTTGTCATAATCCTCAAGGAGCTTATAGTTCTTATGCTTTGTAATATCGTACTTATCTGAAAGAAAAGGTCTGACACCTCTAAGCTGAAAAATACATTTACCGCCATCCATCACCGTAATTTCATCTTGGCTCATCAGCTCCTTACCTGTCTTTTGATAATTTAAACCAAAGCTCTTTTGATTTGACCTTGTTTCAGAGGTGTTGTAAAGGTCTATCGTTTCTTTTCCCAGTGTTTCAGACAATTCTTTTAGCGTAGTTTTCTCCTTGCCACCAAGAAACAAGGTACTATCACAGTTACCTACGATTGTATCAGCGTTATCCTTGTAGATTGCCTTTAGCTGAGATTGTGCTTGAAGTATGATACTTGCTGATATTTCTCTGGAACGGATTGTTGCAATTAACTTCTCAAACTTAGGTATTAAACCAATGTTTGCAAATTCATCAAGCAAGCATCTCACATGGACAGGTAATCGTCCGCCATATACATCATCTGCCTTATCACATAAGAGATTAAAAAGTTGTGAGTACATAATGGATACTACAAAGTTAAAGGTATCATCTGTATCAGAGATAATAACAAAGAGTGCCGTTTTTCTATCTCCGAGTGTATCAAGCTCAAGTTCATCTTCACTCATCAAATCCCTAAGTTCCCTAATATCAAATGGAGCAAGCCTTGCACCACAAGAGATAAGAATAGATTTTGCCGTTTTTCCGGCAGCCAATTTATACTTTTTATATTGCTTCACTGCAAAGTGTGTAGACTCTTTCTTTTCCAGTGCTTCAAAGAGTCTGTCTATCGGATTCATATAGGTTTCATCATCTTCTCTAACTTCTGAAGCGTCTATCATATCAAGAAGTGTTGCAAAGTTCTTTTCTTCTCTTGGAGCTTCATAGAAGATGTAGCCGATAGGGGCTGTATAGTAGTGCTTTTCAGCTTTGACCCAAAAATCTTCACCTACTTTTTCGCCCTCTCCTTTCGTATTTGCTATGATTGTCTGCACCAATTTCAGAATGTCTTTCTCAGAACGGATATAGGCAAAGGGATTGTATTTCATGGACTTTTTGAAGTTAATGGTATTTAAGATTTTAATCTCATAGCCATTATCCTCAAGCATCTTGCCACACTCAAGGACTATTGTTCCTTTGGGATCAGTTACACAGTAGCTACTGTGCATCTGCATTAAGTTAGGTTTTACATAAAATCGGGTTTTTCCACTTCCTGAACCACCGATAACAAGCACATTTTTATTTCTCGCATACTTTGGATTAGATGGTCTACCATTCATTATTAATCGCTCAGTTTGAGTAAGCAAAATATTATTTTGAAACTTTTCATCCATATATGGCTCTATATCTTTTTAGTTCCCCAGAGAGCGTTTTGTCAAGTATCTTTTTTGATTTATTGACGCTTATATGTAGTGTTACAATAGATGTGAGACATATAATAAAAAAAAGAAGAGTAAATCCTGTATAATGAAGTTACCTACAAATCAAAAAAAGGAATTTACTCTTATGAAAACTATTATAACAGAAAATATAGAAAAAACACAACGATATATACCTCATACTTTACAAACAAGAATAGCTACAGTTAAAACTTATAGAAATGGTAACTCTATCCGCTTTATTTGTAGGCGCTATAAAATATCAAAAGCCTCTCTTTTGAGTTGGAATAAAAAATATGACGGTACTAAAGAGTCTCTTATAGATAAGTCTCATAGACCTCATTCCATTCACCCTAACGCCCATACAGTTGAAGAATTGTCTTGGATTAAAAATCTTATTAAACGTAATCCTAATATTTCTATGATTGAATTATATGCTAAACTTAAATTCAACAAAGGTTATAAAAGACATCCTTGTTCTTTATTTAGAGTGCTTAGAAAATTAGGTTTTTATAAAGATACTAAGAAAAAAGTAATTCCTTATAAACCTAAACCCTATAATACACCTACTGAAATTGGTAAAAAATGGCAACTTGATGTGAAATATGTTCCTAAACGTTGTTATGTAGGAGAAATTCCTGATAAATTTTATCAATATACTATCATTGATGAAGCTACTAGGGAAAGATTTATTTTCCCTTTTAAAGAACAATCATCATACTCTACTGTTCAATTTGTTAAAATGGCTATTGATTATTTTGGGTATAAACCCAAGATAATTCAAACTGATAATGGTTTTGAATTTACGCATTTTAAAGATACTAAACGAATACACCCTTTTGATGTATTGTGTAATAATCTTGGCATTAAACATCAACTTATTAGACCTAGAACTCCTAGACATAACGGTAAGGTTGAACGTAGTCATAGAAATGATAATGAACGTTTTTACAGGCATTTATCTTTCTTTTCGTATGATGATCTTATATCTCAGATGAAAAAGTATCTATATCGCTCTAACCGTCTTCCTATGCAGACTTTAAATTGGCTTTCTCCTGTTGAAAAAAGAAAAGAGTTACGGAAAGAGTCTATAAAAATATGCCGGCTTTAATTCCTTGTTAGATAATAGATTTCACAACTTATTTGTCAAGGACAAGGGCTACGCCTTTTTCAAATCCTTGACAAATAAGTTTTAGAAATCCGAAATGTTCTCTAAGGAATTAAAGCTGGCAAATCTAATAAAATAATGTAATTTACGTCGGGGGCTTCATACGGTTTACATAGAAGCTAGCTTCTATGTAATTCTATTATATCCAGTATTTATTTTTTACTTTTTTGTCTCACATCATTTACAAATGTACACTTTTTTGATTTATTGACGCTTATATTTTGAAAATTGAGTAACAAAAAACAGTAAACCATTTTGATTTACTGTTTCTAAAATTGTTCTATTCAATTCGACAAACTGGGATTTGTTTTGATCTATATTCTTCGCAATTTTTTTATTTCTTTTTTAGACTTATCAACTATTATATCATTCTTTTTGGTTTTCCCGAAAAACAAAGTAATCGTCTTTCCTTGTTTTTTTCTATATACATGCCATATCTTGTCCCGTTGCAATGCCATTCCCTCTTCTATAAATTTTTTAAAATACTATCATTCAAAAATTAGGATATCGGAATTGTTCCATCTGTTGCATGAAAATTTTCAAATTTTTTCTATCTGTGATGACACTTACTTTCCTTAGCTTATTTAGTTTCTTTTCATGAAAAACACAATAAATAGGATTCTTAATTTCAAGAGTCAACTTCAAACAATTAAACGGACTCTTTTTAATTTTTATTTGTTCTATATCTTCGATGTTAAACTTAAAAAGCAATACACTATGCCCTCTGCGTCCATAAGTATAATATTTAACAACATTGTTTTCATAAACTTCTAATTTGGTTGCATTCATAAATAAATAATATCCCAGAGAAAATATAAGAATCGGAGCATAAATCAGTACCATTAGAATCACACACTTATCTGCAAAATCAGTTCCACAACTTAAAAGACGATTCAATATCAATACAACAATAACACCTGAAGATATCATAAATACAGGATATATCACATTAAGCTTAGACTTATGCGGATATGTCAAAATAAACTTTGGTTCATCTTGTAAAAAATTTAATTCCATAATTCATCATCCTTTTCCGTAATAATTTAATATTATATCATATTTCAACTAAATTTTATATGCCTAACTCTTGTCTCTTGACCTGCGTTAGTCCTCTGTTTTCTTGTAGTAACTGCTCAATACAAGTCTTAACTGTTTCCGCCTGTTTTACTTCTTCTCTTATCTTTAATATTTGATTGTATAGGCTATTTTTCTCTTTCTTCAAAGTATCAACCTCTAATTTCCATTTGCTGATAGCTAAGGTCTTGCTTTCTCCTAAATGTTCTTTCAAATATTTCTTGGCACTTTCAAATAAAATAATCTCTGCGGTATGTTCATTGTAGAAAGTATCTTGTTTGTTTTTCTTTAGTTTGATATAGGCTTTGTAGGTGTCTTTATGCTTGAGATATTTCTCGGCTTGGTCTATAAGCTGTACTCTATCATTTATTTTCTTTTCGGTATCTTTGATAGCTCTTGTGGTCTTGTAATTCTTATCTCTTAAAGTAACTATGTTTTCTTTCAGTTCAGATAATGAAGTGATATTTTTCTCTTTGAGTAGCTGATAACTTTCAATATATTTCTCTAAGTCTGCATTATTGTTATCTGCATTTTTACGGATAAGATTTTCAAAGATTGATTGCAAATTTTCTTTGGGTGGGAGGGTGGACTTTGTATTCTCGTTTTCTGCTTTTTCTTCTTTGCCTATTCCCCTTATCCAATTTAATAAGGCTTTGATTCGTCTTGATATTTCTCTTAAAATCATATTTTGATGTTTGATTTCTCGGTTGATATTTCCTCTATCAGTGGCTATACCTTTCTTTTCCATTTGGGTAGCTGATACGCCTAAATGAATAGTCGGTATCTGCTCTATTCCCTGTCTTTGATAAGAACGATAGTCAACTTTTTCTTGTATGCTATTTTCTTCAAGATATTTGTTTGTAATATCTGCCCATGCTTTTCGCCATTGCTCTGCTTTTTCTTGTTCGTTCCAATCCACTGTATCTATTTTTCTTGTTTTGTAATTACCGTTTTTGAGTTTTACTTTTTCTCCGTTTTTATCAAGGATATATTCCTTTTTTGATTTTGCTCGCCATGTTTTATCTTCATTTAACGGTCGCATAGTTAATAGGATATGTGCGTGTGGATTTCCGTCATTTTTATCATGTATGGCAATATCGGCACACATACCAACTTTCACAAAATTTTCTTTTACAAATTCTCTTACAAGCTCAATCTGTTTTTCTCTGTCTAATTCTTTAGGTAAGGAAATTTCTATTTCTCTTGCAAGCTGTGAGTTTTTACTTTTTTCTATTTTCTCGACACTGTTCCATAATGTTCCTCTATCTGAAAATTCCTGTGGTGTATTTTGAGGTAATAAGATTTCTGTATGGGCTATTCCGCCTTTTCTTGTAAAGTCGTGGACTACTCCGTCATACTCGTTTTTTATCTTTTCGCCACTTCGATAGGCGGAAGCTGCTGCTGCACTTTTGCCTTTACCTCTTGAGATAATCTTTATACTTAGATGATATATCGCCATAAGATAAGACCTCCTTTCGTTTTTGATATGGGTATGGTGGCGATGGATAAGACTTCCTAAAAAAATCGGATAGCTTTTATCCAATTTCTTTTGGGAAGTTTACAAGGGGTAGGAAATTTATTTCCGTAGGGGAGTGTAGCTCCCTTGTATCAGCTTTAGCTGATATGCTCTCTGCAAGAGCCTTCGGAGAACGCACACACCCTTTAGGGTGTATAAGTGCGCCCTTGTAAACAAGGGATTATTCCTCTATGTCTGTTTCTTCCTCTTGCATTTCTGTATTTTGATTTTCTCTTTCCTCTCGCTTAGCTATGACTTTTAGTATTTTTTGATTGACTGTTTCTTTTATATTCGGGAATGTAATTAGTTGATAAAATTCGTCTTTGGTGAAGTCTTTGCTTGCGGAAAAGATACTTTCAAAGACTGCTCCTTTTTCATAAAGCCGTCTATCTCTCTTTTTTCGTTCTTCCTGTTTTTGCTGACTGATGAGCTTTTTTCTTTTATTTTGTAACTGCTTGATTTCTTCATCTGCCATTAAAATTTTTTCCTCTATGTTTTTCATCTTCCTTGTCCTTTCTTCTTAATTTTGAGCAATAAAAAAACAGTAAACCTTTTTTGATTTACTGTTTTCATCGTATTCTTGTTAATATATCAACATATGTGGTTTTTTAAATATGATTGTTGCCCTTGCACTTATGTTAATTACTTTTTTTAAAAAAATAATCAATATATAAATAAAATAAATATATAGAGAATGATATTATGCTAATCCACAGCAAACCTAACCCATAACTTCCCATTACATTTTTTATTTTTTCTCCACTTTCATCAATATAATGTGCAATACTTACGAGCTAATAAGACAAACTAACCCAAGTAATAGTGCATACTACAAGCTGTAATATTTTTTCTTTATAGTTTAAAGATAATTCTTCAAAATTCATATTATTTCTCCCAATCAAACTCTTCGTCTACAAAATCATCTTCCCAAAAACCGTCAATTACTCTTTCGCTACAGCTTCCGTCTTCCCTCGTTTCAAGAAGTGCCCAGCTCAAGCTATCTTCTTCTGCACGCGGATTCCCCTCTTCAAAGAAATCATAAATGCTTGCCATCACACCTTTTGTGTAAATACGCAAAAACTTTTCCGCTTCTGTTTCTGAAAAGGTCTCTCTGAATTTCTCCAACAAATTATCCCAATCGTCATCTTCCGCCAAGTCATCTGCATAAGATAAGTTATCTTCCGGATTTCTAACAATTTTATGCAATTCCTTCAATACAGTCATTCTGGCAAACTGTGGAATATCCTCTTCAATTTCACTGTATGCCGCGGCAATACTATTTTTGAATCCTGCCTCTTCCATCTTCAGCATCAGTTCAAGAAGAGCTTTCTGTTTCTTTTTCTTTCATTTTAGGAATCGCATCCAAATAATAATTCTTATGAAATTCTTCTAACGTTCCCTCTTCAATCATCTGTTGTATTTGTTCTAATGCGTTCATCCTTATCCTCCTCTTGTAGTATTGCTCTTTTATCTATCCCTACTGCTGTTTTAGTCGCTTCATCAGCCCATTTTCTCATATGTGGCTTAAATAATTCTTCCTCATTTAACGAATCAATCATTACACAGATAGAATTAACATTTACTTTTAATTTTACTTTCAACTCTTGCAAAGATAGATGAGCAAACCACTGATATAATTCACCAAGTTGATTCCATTTGAATTCATTCGATGGTGTTTTTACTTCAAGTCCATTTCTTTCATCTTCCTCCCATTTAAGAACTAAGCTTGTCCACCCTACCTGATAAGCAAGATTTTCGGATGGAGTTCTATCAACTTCATCAAATCTCTTATCTTTTAAACTTTCCGGAATCTCATCAAATTCTGAAATATATTTATCAAATGCTTTATTTATTTCAGTTTTGAGTTCTTCTTTATTTTCGTATACTCTCAAAAACTCACCTCTACAACTTCTAATTTTTCTCTCTAAATTTTGCTTACATTATAGCATTTTTAAAACATTTTTTCTACTGCCAGATTTCCTACTTGCCCTAAAGCATTCATCAGTACATACAGAAAAAAATAGAACAGATAGATACAAAAATTATATTTTTCCTTTATTCTTTCCGTTCCGATTGCACTATCTTTAACAGCTTATCTTGAAATGTATCCTTGCTTTTTTTGTCAAAATATATCTCGGTTACAAAGGTCTTTCCATTCATCTTTTTTGTTAGAATGCCGTCAGGTTTTCGGGGTATGGCTCGTTCTTCTTTGGTCTGTGCTTCTTGTTTTTCTGTCATTCAATCCTCCTTTTTACTTGCACAAAAAAAGATTTCCTGTGATTTAGGAAACCTCTTTTCTTTCGTTTTGATTGATATTTAATTTTAGGTTGTCGCTTGTAGCTTCTTTCTTGCTCTGTATTCTCGTGCTTTTATCCGTTCATACTCTCTAAACTTTTCAAGATTTTTAGCTCGGTATTCTTTGGAATATGCCCTGTGATATGCTCTTGATTTTTCTTTCTTTGCTTCTTCGATTTCTTCTCTCATTTGTATCATTTCCTGTTCTGTCGGTTCTATTTCTTTTGTGAGTTCATTTTCAAATTTTCCGATATAGTTAAAATAGCCTTCTATTCGCTGAACGGCATATTTGGCTCTTTTGACATCTCGCTCATGCACTACAATTTTACTGATAAATTCATTGATGGCGGTAGGGGTAAGTTCTTCAAAATCTGAATAGCTTTCTGCCAGCTTGATAAAGTTCTTTGCTCTTTGGTTGGCATTTTCAAATTCGGATAAGAGTTCCTCTATTTCTTACTGTTCCTCTTTTAAGCTGTAATATTCTTCTGCATATTTTCTTGATAGCTGTTCATAGCGTTTTGGCTCGATATTTCCCAGTGCGTTATCTTCATACAGCTTATTCATCACTGTTTCTATCTGTTCCAGTCTGTCTGTTATTTGTGGAATACGCTTTTTCTGTTTCTTGATTTCTTCGGTCTGCTCTTTAGCAAGACTGTTTTTTACCAGTGCTTCAAATTCTTCTTTATTTGCCAATGAATACTGTGCTATCTTTCGCAAAACCTCTGTGATATTTTCCATCACATCATCAACATCAATACGGTGGGGAGAGTTGCATTTTGGGTGTTTGGATTTTCCTTTGGCATATTCACTGCAATAGGTTACATGCTGTACTTTTCCGTTTTTGTGTATGGTACGAATGTGCATTTTTGTACCGCAATCTTTACAGTACATCAGTCCTGATAGTGCATGGATTTCTCCATCTCCGTTTGGTCTTTTTACAGGTGCATTTTTCAATATCCTTTGTACATTTTCATAGGTAGCTCTATCTATAATTGGTTCATGCACATTTTCTATAATCTGCCACTTATCTTTATCTACATAGTGATTTCTCTTATCTTTGTAATGCTTTTCGGTCTTGAAGTTGACTATATCGCCACAATACTCCTGCCTTTTCAATATGCGTGTTAGGGTTGCTTTGTTCCAGTTATAGCGATTTTCTTCATTGAGTGTTCTGCTTTTTGCTGTTCCTCTGTCTTGTTGTTTCATATAAAAGGTTGGGGTTAGTATTTCTTTATTTTTCAAGTAAACAGCTATCTGATTACGGTTTTTCCCCTCCATAAAGAGCGTAAAAATGAGTTTTACGACTTCGGCAGCTTCTTTATCGACTATCCAAAAATCTTTGTTGTTAGGGTCTTTTATATAGCCGTATGGGGCTTCTGTTGCGACGGGCTTTCCGCTTGCTCCTTTAGTCTTAATTCCTGTTTTGACTTTCTTGCTGATGTCCCTTGCATACCACTCTGACATGATATTGATAAATGGGGCAAATTCCAATGTATTTTGGTCTTGGCTGTCTATACCGTTGTTGATGGCAATAAAGCGTACATTGTTTCTTCTAAATATCTCCATAGCATTTCCCACTTGAAGATAATCTCGTCCCCACCTTGTCATATCTTTCATGATAACAATGCCAATTTTACCATTTTCTACATCGCTCATCATCTGTGTGTAGACGGAGCGGTCAAAGAATCTACCGCTTTCATCATCGTCAATATAGTGATGAATGTTCATCAGCTTATGACCTCTTGCATATCTCTCTAAAAATGCCTTTTGATTGACTATACTGTTACTTTCGCCACCGTCCCTGTCCTCATCACCAACTGAAAGGCAGGAGTATAGCGCAGTGATTTTAGTTGCATATTCCATCATGGCGTTATCCTCCTTTTTGTGTCTATATATAACTCCTGTTCAGTTAATATTATGCAACCCATCTTGCCGATCCATACTCTTTCCCCTATCTAAACTTTTTCGCATTTTTACTCTTAGTATAGACAACGAATTTGATTAAAGCAGCCATTCCTATACCTATTAAAATATCCACCGGATGAATACTCGGAAGAAAGCTCATTGTGTTAAGCTCCAATATCCCCTGAAATATTTTATCTATCACATCTCCTCCAACATAGCTTCTTACATGATGGGAAAAGATGTTTCCTAAATAGAAAAATGCAAGATAGGGAATATTCTGCTTTAGAAACTTTACCTTATCCTGCACCTTAAATAAGCCTTTGATGTCCTTTAATATCTTATCTATCATAGGTTCTGCTCCTTCTGTTTATTCTTAACTTTATCCTTAGAAACAGAGTTCTTTGCCATTTCCTTGAACTTTTCAATATTCTTATGAATGGACTCCTTTCTTTCCGTTTTCTTTTCTGATTCGGAAAGAGCGTGCTTAAATGCTTTGTCCATAACCTTCATATCTTTAGCTTAAAAGAATACTGAATATTTCCCGCTTTCCTTGTCTTTCATCACAGAAAACTTAACACCATATCTATTCAGCTCTTTTTTCAATTCCTTAAGCTCTGCTTCCTCTACCGGAATTTCTTCAAGCTGTCCTTTTTTAACCATATCTTTGAGTTTTACTTCATTTCCATTAGCATTAACCAGCTTTTCAAGTCCACCAAGTTTTTCTGCCTCTTTCATCAGCTTCTTTAGTAATTCCAATAGAAGTTTCCCTGTTACTTTAGCAGCTCTTACTTCCATATTCAGCGTTTTTCTTGCTATCTCTTCATTGATCAAGTTCTCTCACCTCCATTCAGTAGCCTCTCTTTATTACGAGCCAGCTTATCCTTTTGAATAACCTTTCTAAAATCTTCTCCTACAACCATAACAGGAATACACATCTCTATGATTCGTGAATAAATCCTCTGATACTCCACACTTTCTGTGCAATTTAGAATTGTGTCATAGGAAAGGTTTGTGGTAAAAATAGTCGGTTTTTGTTTTAAGTACCTGTTATTAACAATGTTATATACCTGTTCTTTTGCATAACTTGTATCCCTTTCAATTCCTAAATCATCCAAGATAAGAACGGAAGTATTTACAAGAGATTCAATATATGCGTTTTTATCAAGGTCAAATCCGCCTTTTTGTAATTCGTTGATAATCTGTGCAAAATTTCTTATCTTAACCCCTACCTGATATTGTTCAATTAGAGCATTAGCGATAGAACAAGCAAGGTATGTCTTTCCACTACCTACCGAACCATAAAACAAAAGTCCTATATTTTCCTTTTTCATTTCCTCATAATCTTTTACAAAATTCTTGGCAATAATAAGGCTTTGATTTTCTTCTCCCTGATAATTTTCAAAAGTATATGACCACTGAATAACAGAGTTAAAGTAGCTACTCTTTAATCGCTCTATATCCATCTGCTTTTGTCTTTCCTTTTCTCTTGCTTCTCTGATCTCTATCACACTTGCATGAGGTTCTAAAGGGCATCTTGTTTCCAAAAAACTCCATCACTTTTCCGTCTTTTCTTTCGTGGCAGACTTTGCAATAGGCGTGTCCATCTTTGATGTATTCTTTTTCAGGATCAAAACTATATTCCACATCTTCAATCATCACTTTTTCTAATTCCTTATTCATAGATGTACTCCTTTGTTATATTCCTCCCATGTAGGGATATTAGACTTTTTCTTACTTCCCTGATCTTTATAAAACCAAGAAAGGATTGTTGCTTTATGGTCTTTATATGTCTTTCCGGTACTTTGAAGATAAGTCGATAATCTTTCAATGTAGTTATCAAGCTCTGCTGCCATTTTTATTTGTAATTCTCCTATATCCTCATCCTTTAAAAAGACATTTTGAAATGTTCCAAGTCCATTTTCACCAAAACTATATTCTCTCTTACTATACTTACTCTTATTATTATCTATATAGTTAGAGTCAACATTTTGAACTTCCTGAAGTTCATTTTCTTTACTTCTGAGGTTAAAATCTTTTACTTCTGAAGTTAAGTTTTTTGACTTCAAGAGGTCATTTTCTTTTACCACTAATATGCTCATAAAATCTTTGACATATATGACATTCGGCTTACCAAGTCCAAGCCTGACTCTTTCAATCAGTCCTATACCTTTTTTGCTGTCTAACTCGTCTAATGTTTTTATGGCAGTAGGCTTTGAGATATTTCTTCTTTTCATAATTTCTTCAACTGTGAAATAGATAAATACTCTGCCTTCCTTGTCTATCCAGTTATTCTTAAATGACATTCCTGTTCGTTTCAAAAGCATGGAATAAAGGATAATGGCTTCAGCAGACAGCCCTGTAAATTCTTCTCCGTCTACCAGTATTTCAGGTACTTTAAGAAAGTTAAATCGCTCTGCTTCACGATTATAGAAATAGTCAAAGTCCATACTGGATCACCTCCATCCTTAAAAATTTGCAAAGAAAAAGACGATAGTTATTCTCTATCGCCTTTGGTAACCATTTTTATGAAATTTTTTACAAACCGAGATTTTTCTGGGCAGTAATCAAGAGATAATCCACCATATAAGAATTTTCTTGTATACGGCAATAAATTTAATAACATCAATATGCTAAAACAAATATCTCTTTATATACTTATTTTCGCACTTCATCTCTTTTTTTAACCCAAATTTTTTCACGATAGTCATCAAACTTATATCCACATCCGTCCTTGAAACATATTATTTCGACTCCCAAATCAAACAAATCAGACATTACTGATCTTATATGTTCTACCAGCAAAAAATTATCCTTACTCTCATTGGCAGTAATAAAAATATTATCTCGGCTATTTTTATTTTTGTATCTCATGTGTCTAATGCTTGCCATAACAAAAAGATATTCAGCAAAATTTTGATGTTCTGAATCATTACTATATTCAATGATTTTAGTCGTATCTTCATTCCGGATAACATCTTGGTGTATGTTCGAAAGGCGATCTTGTACAGCCTCCAAAACAAACATATGCAACATCTTAGACAGGTTATTTTTATCAACTTTAAAAATAAGATTATTTGAGCAATAAAATTCATAAGAAATTAATTCACCATAAGGTTCAAAACGTACACCTAACCCCTCTCTAGTATTATTGGAATAAATACTGACAATTTTTAATTGCTGCATAAACATATATGAACATGTTTCCAATTCTCTATCTAACCATGAATTCCGTGTTTCACCAAAATAATCTGAAATAGAAATCTTTCCATTATTACTTGTAATAAAATCAGATGTGAACAATCCCCAAAAGCCTTTAATTGAAATTGCAAATCTAAGAGGCATGTTATGGGCAGTTGCATAATCAATACGCTTTTGTAAATTACCTCCCGATATTTTATATTCGTCTTTATCTGTGTGTTTAACTTCTATCATCATTTTATAATTATCTATAAATACAACTTCAAAATCTGGAGTTTTATCACCAGATATTTGAGATAATTCCTCATCAATAACTTTTATATCGCCAACACTAGCCACTGATTTCATAAAAATTAAAAACTCCATTTCCTTCTCTTTACCAAAGATACGGCGTTTATATTCATTAAAATCTATAGATAGGCTTTCTGCTATGATCTGTTTTTCAGTATCACTTTTTCCAAGTGTTTGTTCATGGAAATCCAATATTTCTTTGAACGAAGTTGAATTTTTTCTTTGTGCCAAATAGTATGCCTCCTTTCAATATAGGTTTTGATAATTCTTATTATTTATTTTCATAACCAAAATTATTCTTAGATTTAGTTTTATTCAGTTCATTAAACACTAAACAACTTCAAATTAATCAGTCGTTTGATTTAAACTAAGCTTATTTTCTCGTTTATTCCTTTCATAAAAGCTATAATTGCTGCCCCAACCATCGATATTCCGTATGGGCTTAACAAGAAATCTAATATCAATGCTTCTATGCCTATTGAAAAATCCTTTTGAAACAATGATACGATCCCAACAACGACACACATAAGCATTAGCAAATACAGTATTGTTGTTCCTATGGCAAGTAAAAATGTCAGAAATGCAGTGAGGATACTTAACACCAAGCTAATTGGAAATAAGATTATTTTTAATATCCATCTCATAAATACCCTCCATTTCTACTAAATCATTTTAAAATGTCTTAAAGCATCCATGATAGCTGCCTCTTTTTCCGGTGTGCATTGTGGAATAACCTGTTTCTCTTTTTTTGATTTATTATAATGCTCCCTCAGTACAATTCCACATTTCTTTTTAATCTGTGCAATATAGAGTGTCGAAACCTTTAAATCAAATTTTTCCAATATATATTCCTTGATTTGTGCATAAGTAGCTTTACTTTCAGCACTTGTCAAATCAAGCTCATCAAGCTTAATTTCAACATCTATATACTTATCAACATCAAGTTTGGACAATAATGCTACCGTCTCAACATGATAACTTCCCGGAAACATATCAACCGGTTGAACTTCCCCTAATGTGTATCCTAAGTTATGTAAAATTTTCATATCTCGTGCTAAAGTTGCCGGATTACAACTTACATAAACTATTTTTTTTATATTCATACTTGCTAAGTCATATAAGAAACTTTCCTCACACCCTTTACGCGGCGGATCAACAATTACTGCATCTATTTTTATATTCTGTGAAATTAAACTTTTAATTACACCTTCACTTTTTCCTAATAAAAATTCCACATTATTTATACTATTTAACTGAGCATTTTCTCTAGCATTATCAATAGCTACATCTATTACTTCTATACCGTAGACTTTCTTTACTTTTTGAGCTGCAAATAAAGTTATAGTACCAATTCCACAATAAGCATCAATTATTATATCGTTTTCTCCTAATTCTGCTAATTCTAGCGCTTTCTTGTAAAGAACTATTGTTTGAATAGGATTTATTTGATAAAACGAACGCAAAGAAATATTAAATTTAATTCCGGCTAATTTGTCCGTAATATAATTTCGCCCATATAAAACTCTTGTAGTATCACCATAAATGACATTTGTTTTTTTACTATTAATATTAAGTATAACACTAACAATACGATTATCTAACTCAACTATTTTATTAACAAAATTATCCAATTGATTAAAATTTTCTTTAGCAATAATACCAACCATTATTTCCGTTTTACTAGTATTGGTTCTGAGCATAATGTGGCGGATTGCTCCGGTGTGTGTTGCTTCATCATAGACAGATAAATTCATTTCACTAATTAAATTACGAATATCATTCATTAATTTATTATGTTCATCATATTGAATATAACATTTTTCAACATTAATAACATCATGACTACGCGATTTATAATATCCCATTTTTATTTCATTTTTAATTCTCTGTACCGGTATAACGGACTTATTTCTATAATGGTATGGTCTATTGGCACCTAATATATCTAATACTTTAACCTTGTTCTTCCCTAATGTTTTATCCATAATATTCCGAACTTTGTTTGTTTTAAAACGTAGCTGTTCATTATAACTCATATGAACCAAATTTGCACCGGATGTTTTTGAAATGCCATCTACCCGCTCACTAGATTTTGTTATAATTTGTACTAATTTTCCATACCCAAGATTTTTTTTTAACTTAATAATCTTAAATTCTATCTCTTCTCCTACTATTACATCCTCGATAAAAATGGGAAATGTATCAAGTTTTACTATACCCAAACCGTCATGTGTGTAGTCTACTACTGTTCCGGTAAAAATTTCATTTTTTTTCATTATAATAACCTTTCTAGTTTTACTTAAATAAAAAATAGGAGCAACCCTAAAATCGTTATTTCTTGAAACAAGATTTTAACAAGTTACCCCTCATAATATTTACTAGGTGTTCTAAAAGTAATTTTGAAGAAAATTTGAACTCCTGTAAACTACTGTATCTAAATTAAATATGGCATCTTTATAAAAATTTAACTTTTGGACTGATTCGTCATAAATAAATCTGCCCTCTTTTTAAAATAACATTACACTAGATACTCATGCCAATTACTTTAATTTCATTTACATAATCAAGTTTCTCTATACGTGCATTAAGTTTATCAATATTGGTATGTTCTAAATCAAGTTCAAGTGAAATAATAATCGTCGCTCTTGTATTAATAGGCACCGTTTGATGAATAGTCAAAACACTGCACTTTTCTTCATTAACAACAGATAGAATACTACCTAAAATGCCGGGAATATCATCTACATCAATTGATAATGATAAAATTGATTGTTTATGTATATCCTGAATTGGAAATATTGTATCTTTATATTTGTAAAATGCACTTCTACTTAAATCAAAACGTTTTGATGCCTCTAATATAGACAGTTTAGGATTTTCTTCCAGTGCTTTTTTCATTGTTAAAGTTTTCTTTACCGCTTCGGGTAACACATCTTCTCTAATAATATAATATATTTTTTCTTTGTCCATATTTTATTCACCTACTCTACAAATTCAAATTCACCTTGCAATATTCTTACTGTATCACCATTTTTACAACCACGTTCACGCAACTTATCATCAACACCCATTGAACGCATTTGCTGTGCAAAACGTCTTACAGACGCATCACGATTGAAATCAGTCATTAAAAACGCTCTTTCTATACCGGGACCACTTACAACATAAGCACCGGTATCATCACGTGTAATTTTAAATGTTTCATCTTTCGGTTTATGCTTATACAATACACGATTTTCCATTGTTTTTTCTTCTACATCTAATTCATACATTATATTAGGATCAATATTATCTAATATATCGCATATTTTATACAATAAATTATCAATATTACTACGTGTAAATGCGGAAATTTCAATGATTTCTACTTCCTGTTTATCTTTTTCTAACTGTTTTTTAAATTCTGTTAAATTTTCATTTGCGCCCGGAATATCCATTTTATTAGCTACAATAATTTGCGGTCTTTCTAATAGGCGCATATTATACTCGCCAAGTTCGGAGTTAATAATTTTATAATCTTCGTAAGGATTTCGACCGTCAGTTGCTGACATATCAATAACATGAACAATTACTTTTGTACGCTCAATATGACGTAGGAACTGATGCCCTAAACCAATACCTTGGCTGGCCCCTTCAATAAGCCCCGGTAAATCCGCCATAACAAAGCTTCTATGATCCTTTGTCTCTACGACTCCAAGGTTTGGAGCAAGTGTGGTAAAATGATAATCTGCAATTTTAGGTTTTGCTTTTGAAGTAATTGACAATAATGTAGATTTCCCAACAGACGGAAAGCCGACTAAACCGACATCGGCCATTAGTTTTAATTCTAATGTTAAGTTACGTTCTTCCCCAGGTTCTCCATTTTCAGCAATTTCCGGTGCCGGATTAGATGGTGTAGCGAAGCGACAATTACCGCGTCCACCACGTCCGCCACGTGCAACAATAACTTCTTGTTTATGTTCTACTAAATCGGCTAATATTTCTCCTGTATCAGTATCTCTTATTACCGTTCCCGGCGGTACTTTTAAGTATAAATCTTTTGATTTCCTTCCATGCATACCCTTGCTCATTCCATTTTCTCCGCTCGGAGCAACAAATTTCTTCTGGTAACGGTAATCCATGAATGTTCTCAGTCCTTCATCAACGACAAAAACTACGTTTGCTCCGCGTCCACCGTCACCACCGGCAGGACCGCCTTTAGGCACGTACTTTTCACGTCTAAAAGCTACTAGCCCGTTACCTCCATCACCGGATCTGACAAATATTTTTACTTCATCTAAAAACATATTATTCTCCTATTAATCTACTGGATTTATATTATACATTGTACTTTTATATAATATCGTTTTATAAATTGTTTTCTATCAAGAACAATTATATCATAAATTTAAATTTTATAATAATTATACACTAAAACAAAAAAATGTACGGGTGACTGACAACCGTACAAAACTCCGCACCCGCGCCCCTCTGATTAACAGTCAGATGCTACTACCAACTGAGCTACTGTGGAAAACTAAACAAAAAAATGGAGCGGGTGATGAGAATCGAACTCACAACATCAGTTTGGAAGACTGAGGTTTTACCACTAAACTACACCCGCTTAAAAATATTTATTAATTACTCACAGATTATATTCTATACTAAAAATTTATTTTTGTCAATAAAATTTTTAAAAATTTTTTAATTTTTGGGCTGAGAATATAACGTGAAAAATTATATATTTATCTCCACTATTAAAGTCTACTCCATAGAAAAATATGATATTTATAGTAAAAATATATAATCTTTTAAAGTGTTAATAAAAGAAATAATTCATAAGCGAAAACTTCTCTTACATAATCACTTATGAATTAACATTTTATGAGTAAAATATACAAACTATCTTTTTCTTTGTATTTTTACCCTTCTTATTGATGATGAAAACATCGAAGCTATCAAAATTCCAACCGCTATAGCTCCTGCTTGAAGTATTGTATCTATCCCTATTTTCGCCGCTAAATGATAACTTTTAGTAACCAAACTTCTCATTGTGTGATACATTCCATATCCCGGAACCAATGGAATAATACCGGTGTAAATAAATATAGTCGCCGGCATTCTTAATTTCTTTGAAGCACTGGAAGCCAAAACACCGATAATTATCGCTCCTGAAAAACTGGCTATTATAATTCCTGAAATCAACTTTACGTAATAGTATGCTAACCACCCTGCTGCTCCTATTACAGAACAAACTAAAATAGATTTCTTAGGTGCATTAAATAAAAATGAAAAAGCCAATGTTGAAATAAACCCTGCTGCTAATTGTATAATAAAATTATATATATCCATCTTTAACTCCTAAACTATTTTAAGTCCTAATATTACTCCAAGTGCTATGGCAATTGATGTAAATACTGCCGATTGTACCCCTATCATTCCTGATATATAATCGCCTGCCATAAAATCTCTTACACAGTTTGTTATTTGCACCCCGGGAACTAACGGCATTATTCCCGCTATAACAATAGAAGATGGGTTATAAATTGTAAAAAAATTTGTTGAAACTTCTACTAAAACAGTTACCAGCAATGCTCCGAAAAAATTCTGCATAAGATCCATTAATTTATATTTTGTCGCAAATGATAAAAAAGCACCTTCTATTCCCATTATTAAAAACGAGTAAATACTATCTTTAAATGTTCCACCGAACATTATTGAAAAAAATGGTCCCGATAACGCCAATAAAAATATTACTAACCACGGATTATATTCTTTAGTTACTTTTATTTCTCTAAGTTTTTTATAAGAATAATCTATTGACCATCCTTCTGTAACAATCTTCCTAGAAAGATCATTTATTAATGATATTTTTTCCAAATTTCTATTTCCTAAAATTATTCTTCTCATTGTAGTATAATTTATATCATTATAAACAAATGACACTATTACAAAATTATAAGTAACTAGTGTATTAGCCGCTTTTATATTATCAAATGATTTATAAATTCTATTAATGGTATCCTCTACCCTATAAACTTCTGCACCATAAGAAAGCATACTACGTGCCATTTTCACTGAAAAATTCAACAATTTTTTTGCATCATCTTCATTTTTTAATGATTGTATCATAAATATTATCCCTCCTTTTTTATATTATTCTTAATATCGACTATTAGTAAAATATACTTTTATAACATATAACAACTATTATATATCATAATAGCAGCTTATAAATCTCTTCTATTTTCTTTTTCCATGAGTGACGTTCTATTTCCGCTGTTAAATATTCGGGTATTTTTCTTTCTTTTTTTGTTCTTTCTGCCATTAAATTTAACGCTGCTACTATTCTTTCTATAAAAGCCGGCTTTTCTTCTTCTACTGCTTTATCAGTATCATAAATTGTCGGCATGGCAATATATTCTATAATATCCGAATTATTTATTTTTTCTCCCAAAAATTCTATTAAACCTTCTATTTCCGTTGCAACTACTCTTAATCCGCTCCCTAAAGCTTCAACAGCTATAAGTCCTAACCCTTCAAAATAAGAGGGTAAAATAAAAATATCCTTTGTTCTCATTATTTCTCCAAGATGTTTTTGATCCGTTGCATTATATATTTTTATATTGTCAGAATTTCCTATCAAACTAAAAATTTTTGCTTTATCTTCTTTTTTTACATTTCCAATCAACTCTAATGTAACATCATTTCTTAATAATTCTAATTTTCTAAATGCCTTAATAAGTTCAAAAAAACCTTTTGATTCGTCAAATTTACCGGCATAAAGTATCTCTATTTTATCTTTTTGAGTATAATTTTCTAATGGATAAAATATTTTTTCGTTATACCCTGCACCTATATTTATAATATTTTCTTTAGGGTAACTATAGACTTTTGATATTTCAGCTATAACTCCATTACTCAAAACTAAAACTTTATCTAATTTACTCAAATTTAAGACATACTTCTCTTTCAAACTTGGATTTTTTTTCGCTTGACGAATATCTGTATTATGACAAACTCCTATTATTTTACTATCAGTAAACACTTCACAAACAATAGAACTTAGTATCCAAAGATGGTGAGTTATAATAACATCAGGACAAAACTCTTTTTTGGCTTCCACTAACTTTTTTCTAAATTCGGTTTGCCAACTTTTCATCATTTTATCTGTCATATTTTTATAAAGAGTATTATTATATGGCATTATATCACTCATTCCTACTATTGGAAAATCAAGATTACTCCCCTCAAATTCAACTTCATATACAGTATCCAAAATACTAAAATTATATTCCGGCGTTGTCGCATAAATCGCCGCTTGGGTAATATTAAAATTTTTTAATCCATCGATAACATTTGTAAAATACACACCACTCCCTGTTTTTGTAGGAAGTTGTGCTAATACATGTAAAACTCTCATTTTTATAGTTCCTTATTTTTTATTTATTATAAGCTATATTATAACATAGAAAATAATTTTTTATACAAGATAAATAAAAAGAACCGGAATAATTTGGTTGTATAATAAATACGGGGCATGAAAAAAAATCCATACCCCGTATTGTTTTTTAATATACAAAAAGACAAATATCCAATATAATTAAAGTGCAAAAAAAAATAAACTATGAAAGGATATCTGTCATGAATAATTTTAACACAAAAACAAAAGAAATAAAAGAGGGAGAATTCATTAAAAACCTACTACAAATAAAAGATAAAAATATAACTATTGAGAAAACACATAACGAAACTATAAAAAATAATCAAAAGTACTTTGTATTCAAAGGTACCTTAACATATAAACCCAAGAAGTGTGAATGCTGTGGTTGTCTTAATAAAGGTTATACTGTAGTTAAAAACGGCTTTAATGAACTTACTAGAATTAATCTATTAAAAATATCAGGTATCCCTGCTTATTTGGAACTAAGAAAGCAACGTTTCAAGTGTAAAACTTGTAATAAAAAATTTGTAGCTACTACTTCTTTTGTAGATAAATACTGTAGTATTTCTAAAAATGTTAAGTTTTCTATAATGAGTGATTTAGCTGATACTTTATCTTTTAAACAAATAGCCAAAATGAATAATGTATCGGTTAATACTGTTATAAGAACTCTTTATAAATGTAAATCCCATGTAGACATTCTTAACTATAATACCTTACCTGAGTATTTATGCTTTGATGAGTTAAAGTTTACTAAAGATAGTAAAAATGGTATGAGTTTTATTTTTTTAGATGCTTTAACTCATGAGATTATTGATATAGTTGATGGTAGAACTGAGTATATTTTAAATAATTATTTTTCCAGATTTTCTAAAGAGGCTAGAAGTAATGTTAAGGCTATTTGTATTGATATTTATACTCCTTATATGAAGTTGATTAGAAATAAGTTTCCTAATGCTGAAATTGTTATAGATAGGTTTCATATTATTCAAAATGTTAATAGAGAACTTTATTCAAAATGTTAATAGAGAACTTAATAGAACTAGAGTTAAGCTAATGAATATTTACAAAAAACAAAAAGGTATTAATTATACTCTTTTAAAAAATAATTGGAAGTTAATATTAGAAGATGAAAGTAATGTTACTCATGGTAGGTTTTTCTTCAATAGGAGTTTTAGGAGTTTAGTTACTAGACGTGATATTTTAGATTATTTATTAGGATTAGATTGTATATTTAAGGCTAGCTATGAGAGAGTTCAGGATATTAGATATGCGATAAGGTATAGAAATGAGTTGGAGTTTAAAGAATTAATTGAAAAATCTACTATCGGTTTATCTGATGGTGTTAGTAAGGCTATTAATACTATGAGAAAACATAAAGAGTATATGCTTAATAGTGTTAGGTATTCTATCTCTAATGGTTCTTTGGAGGGTATTAATAATAAGATAAAGGTTTTAAAGAGAGTTTCTTATGGTTATAATAGCTTTTATAACTTTAGATTACGCATTTTAGTTGTTTCTAGGTTATTTGTTTCTGAGTATAAAAATAATATTTCTTTTAAGGGCGTTTTGAAAAATGCCAAGCAACACTGCATTGCTTAGCATTTTATCCTTATTTTTTCTCATGCCCCGTATTTGACACAGAGCCAATAATTTTAAATTTAATCTTACTCCCGTTCCTCATATATTTTAATGATAACCTATCATTTAATCTGAAGGTGCTCAGCCACAATCAGAAGTTATCTCTTCTGCCGGATTTTCTTCATAATCGCTTTTATTATAAAAAGCATCTCTATATTTCTTTATATTAAATGGTTCAACTAAATTTATAATAGTATAACCGGCTAATCCTAATTTTTTACATACTTCTTTATTTTGTTCAGGATTTTCACTATAAACAAAAATTTCCGATTCTTTATCCATTTTTTCCAAAATATTGTCTACTTCTTTAGGTAATATTTTAAATTCTTTATCATCTAATATCTCTTCTCCTAAATTGAGAAGTTGATAATTTTTGCTAACCGAAATACGATACTTAAATTCAGATAACAACGTATTTGTATATATAGCCGTACCATAGTCATATTGTTTAATTCCGTCCCCAATATGAAGCTTAGTAAAACCACGTTCTATTAATAATTTTTCTGTATTACGTGATGTAACATCTACAACACAGTATAAAATAATATCCTTATCTTTATAATCATCTAAAACATCGCTGCCATTTTTAAATAATTTTATTGGTAAACTCACCGCATTAATAGCATGACCACGTGCATACTCTTTTCGCCAGCGAACATCAACTACAAGTGCCTCTTCAAATGTTTTTTTCTCAACATCAGCACCCGCGATTCTTCCCGGTTTTCCCTTCAAAAGTTTTAACCAAAAAGCGTATAATCCTAGTGCAATAGCCAATAAAATAACACCTATTATTAACAACACATTCATCAACTCTTCTCCTTTCTGCATTAAATATATTCATATTCTATCATACTTTCTATATTTTTTATAATAAATTATACTTATAGCTAAAAATTATTTTGATTTTTCTTATAAATAAGAGTACAATGTTTAGTAGATATATTTATTTTGAAGGGAGTACCTTGTGAAAATTAATAAAATTAATTACATAGATAATAAAAATTTTAAAATGGAATCTTCCTTGCTCTTAGATGGAATTATTGTCGGATTAGTAGCCGGAGTGATTGGTGCCAGTTATCGTCTTCTTATAGGGTGGAGTGAAAAAATTGTGCATTTTACAGCAGAATTCATTAAAACCAGTTTTATTTTTAAATTTTCTTTGTTAGGAATTTTAATTTTACTCGCCCTTTTTTCCGGCTTTTTATTAAAACGTGAACCTATGGCTAGTGGTAGTGGTATACCACAAGTTTCCGCAGAAATAACGGGTAGACTTAACTCAAACCCTCTAAAAGTTTTAATATATAAAATCACCGGCGGCTTTGTTGCCAGTTTAGGCGGATTATCTTTAGGTCGTGAAGGTCCGTCCATTCAACTTGGAGCAATGAGCGGTAAATTAGTTTCAAGATTTTTGAAAAAAAATAATATTAAAGAAAAGTATCTTATTACCTGTGGAGCAAGTGCAGGGCTTTCCATAGCTTTTGGCGCACCGCTTGCCGGAGTACTGTTTTCTATTGAGGAAGTTCATAAACATATAACTAAAAAAATTATTATTTGTTGCTTCAGTGCTGCTGTCGTAGCTAATATTGTCGGGCAGTATATTTTCGGTTTAACGGCAATATTCAAATTCCCTGATATTTCTTACGTTGAGGTTAGTATTTATCCTTGGGTTGCCTTACTCGGTATTTTATTGGGAATTTTCGGAACGTTTTACAATACTGTCATAAAAATTTTATTTAAACTATATGAACGATTAAATCTAAGTATAGTATTTAGACCGCAAATTGCTTTTTTAGTATCTTTTATACTCTTTATTTTTTACCCGATAGTTCTTGGGAGCGGTCACAGTTTGGTAGAGTTTTTAATAGAAAATAAATTTAGTATAATGTTTTTATTAATTTTATACTTTATAAAAACATTGTTCTCCCTGATTTCATTTACATCCGGTGTTGCCGGCGGTATATTTTTACCCATTCTTATTCAAGGTGCAATTCTCGGAACTCTTTTCGGTAATTTTTTTGATGAAAAATATGCAGCATTGTTTATCATTCTTTCAATGTCCGGCTACTTGACCGCAATCGTTAGAAGCCCTATTACTTCAATTATTCTTTTGTTTGAGATGACACAAAAATTAAACTACTTTCTTCCTATCGCCCTTTGTTGCTTATTCGCATACTTTACAGCAAATATTCTTGGGACAAAACCGGTTTATGAGTATTTACTTGACAGAATTCTTACAACAAATGATATAAAAGATATAGAAAAAGAAATGGAAGTAGAAATCATTACCACAGTAACCAATGACAGCAATCTGATTAATAAAAAGATCAGCGAAATACCATGGACTAAAAATATTCTTATTTCAAATATAGAACGAAACGGCAAAGAAATTATTCCAAAAGGTGATACTATTCTCCTTTCCGGAGATAAACTTTCTGTTCTTATGTCGAAAGATGTTGTAAATAACTTTATAAAAAAATTTGATAACTAACTGAAAATAAACCTTGAAGATACATTCTATCTTCAAGGTTTTACCACTTTTAATTTGTACCACCGTTACAAATTTTATAATATATCAAAATGTTTCAACGCATTAGTTATACCGTCGTCATCAACACTGGTTGTGATAAAATCTGCAACTTCTTTTACATCATCACGACCATTTTCCATTGCAACACCTATACCGGCATGTTTTATCATATCAATATCATTTCCACCGTCACCAAAAGACATGGTTTCTTCCAATTTTATTCCAAAATAATTTATAATAGCATCTATTCCTCTATTTTTCCCCCCATCTTTTGGAATAACATCGGTAAAATGAGTTGTCCAACGAGCTGATTTTGAATTTGGCATATATTTTAAAAATTCCTCTTCTTCATCTTCTCCTACAAAAACATTGAGTTGATAAATTTTTTCTTTAAGGGCATTTTCATAAGCATGCTCATCTATTACAAAACGAGTTGAATCTCCTAATTCTTTTTCAAGCCACTGTACCCTCTCGTTTTTTAAATTTATGAATGCTCCTTCTAATAAAGTAAAATCACAAGCTATATTATTTTTTTTAAAATAAGGTAAAACATTTTTTATATCTTCTTTTGATAACATATTATTATTTAACACTTCTCCATTATTTAAAAAACAATACTGCCCATTAATAGTAATATAGCCGTCAAATTCAAAATCTAATAATTCATCTAAAAACTTTATATGAAAGGGTGCTCTCCCTGTTGCAATAAAAATTTTTATACCTTGTTCTTTTAATTTTTTTAATGTATTTTTAGTGTTTTCCGGAATAGTTTTTGTTTTAAAACTTCTTATTGTTCCATCTATATCAAAAAATATCGCTTTTATTTCAGTCATTAGTTTTTTCTCCATAATCATTAAAATTAACAGTATTTTTTAAGTTTTTAAAATTATAACCTAATTAAATTTCATCTACTATTTTTGTTATATCTGTGATAACAATTTTGCAGTATCTTATTCAAACATAATCTTAATTATATACCATTGTTTCAAATAAATAAAGAAATAATTTAGTTATAACTTTCCATGATTATTGTGTATGTTATTTTACAAAACACAATATATTTATAGATTAATATCTTATCTTTGAAGCATTTCCTGTTTAGTCAAAATTTAAACAGTTATTACTTAATTAACAGATGGGATTGTACTAGTTTCATATTTTTTTTAGAATAACAGTTCTATAAACTTAGTTATATTAATTTTATTAATATGAACGATATATTTTAATTTAAGAGTACAAATTTCTTGAAAACATTTTCTGAAAATGATATAGTTTTTTTGGAGGTAAATTATGATAGTTCAATTAAAAAATGTATCAAAAGAATACAAAAATGCTAATTTTAAGTTAAATAACATCTCCTTTGATGTTAATAAAAAAGAAGTCATCGGCATTATAGGTCGTAACGGCACCGGAAAAAGCACTATCTTAAAAATGATTAATGGGATAGTTCCTTATGACAGCGGAGAAATTTTATATAAAAATATATCAATTAATTCACTGGATAAGGCTTTATTACGTAAAATGAGAAAAAATTTGGCTTATATCTTTCAACATTCAAATCTTATTGATAATAAAACCGTTTATTATCATCTAAGTTTAATTTATAAACTTAATAAAAGCCCTGTTGATAAAAATAAAATAAATAACATTCTTGAATTTATGAATATCATTCATCTTAAAAATAGTCTTTGCGGTCGTCTTAGCGGCGGTGAACAACAGAAAGTTGCAATAGCAATGGCTCTTCTTCAAGAACCGGAAATATTACTCTGTGACGAAATTAGCTCTGCATTAGATGCGAATAGTGAAAAAGAAATTTTCTCTCTTCTTAACAAATTAAGAAAAACTACGGATATTTCTATCATAATGATTTCTCATAGTTTATCCCTTCTTAAAAACTTCTGTGACAAGATTATTATTATTGATAACTCTACTATTAGAGATATTATTACTCCTAACAAAAAAGAACATGATGACTATAATAATAATTACTATAATTACGTAAAGGAGTTTTTATTAAATGATTAGCTTATTTAAAACAAACTACGACGGAATATCAAAAGCGTTTTGGGAAACTAACTATATGATGACAGTTTCTATGATTACAATTTTAATTATTTCATTACCGTTAGGTATTATTCTATTTGCGCTTAGCAAAGATTATCTATTAAAAAATAGAATAATTTATGAAATTGTCAGTATTTTACTTAACGCTCTTCGCAGTGTTCCATTTTTAATATTTATATTTATTTTAATACCTGTTAACAGATTTTTATTCAAAACATCATTCGGTAATATTGCAGCTATACTACCGCTCACTCTTGTAGGTATCAGTGTTTATACACGGTTTGTTGAACAGGCATTGATTAATGTTCCGAAAAAAATCGTTGATAGAGCTATTAGTATGGGGGCTACCAGAATACAAATTATCAGATACTTTTTATTACCTGCAACAATAGATAATTTAATTTTATCTTTTACATACACTACTATTAGCTTACTGGCATATACTACCGTTATGGGAGTTATTGGTGCCGGCGGATTAGGTGAATATGCTTTTAGATACGGTTATCAAGAGTATAATTATAATCTTATGTATCTGATTGTTATTATATTCATTATTTATGTATTTATTATTCAATCAATAGGCTATAGCTTGGCAAAACTCTTTACGAATAAAAAAGAAAAATAAAACATTATCATCAATACTTTAAAGTTCACACCGGTTTTAATTATAATTCCGATAAAATAAAAACATTCTAACTTTTCAATAATTATACTTAATAACAATTATAATAAATTGATTTTTATAATTTCCTCTAAATATTAATAAAACATACAATCATATATAAAATATTCTAATTAAGGAGATATTTTAATGAAAAAATTACTATCATTTACTGTTAGTTTACTAGCATTAGTATTAATCTTAACAGCTTGTTCAACTAAAAATGACAGCCATAACAAAGAAGAAAAAACTACTATCAAAGTAGCTTCTCACACCTCACCGATGACGGATATGTTGGAGATGATTAAAGAAGATCTTCAAAAAGAAGGTTATAATCTTGAAATTGTTAAAGTATCCGATAATGTTCAAGCTAATGTAGCATTAAATAATAAAGAAGTAGATGCCAACTTTTTCCAACATAAACCATTTATGGAACAGTTCAATCAAAAAAACAACGCTCATCTGGTAGCAGTTCAACCAATTTATAATGCAACTGTATCTTTTTATTCAAAAAATATAAAAGACATTAAAGATTTAAAAAATGGTGCTGATATTGCTATCCCATCTGATCCTACTAATTTAGCACGTGCTTTACGTTTATTAGCACATGCAAAAGTAATTACTCTTAATAATCCCGATAGTTTCACTGTGACGGAAAATGATATTAAAGATAATCCTAAAAATCTCAAATTTACTAAAGTAAGCTTATTAAACTTAAATGAAGCATACAATGAAAAAGATTTAGTGTTTAACTATCCAACGTATATTTCTAAATTAGGATTAACTCCTGATAAAAATGGTCTTATTCTTGAAAAAGAGGGAGATTTAACATTTGCTATCTCTATCGTTGCACGTGAAGACAATAAAGATGACAAAAAAATAACTGCTCTTAAAAAGGCTCTTGCAAGTGAAAAAATAAAAGATTATATCAATAAAGAGCTTAAACCGAAAGGGCATGCCACACCGGCATTTTAATATATTTTACAATAAAATTATATAAAATATGAGAAGACTAACTTGAAAAGAAGCTTCTCTTATTGAGCTACTACGCACGGTTCATTAGATTTGGGAAAAGCTCTTTAAAGCACATTCCCAAATCAATGAACATTGCCTGTAGCTATCAATAAGTTTTTTTCCAGTTTGGTTTTTTACATAGCGGAGAACACTATGATGCAAGCCTCTTTATTGCTTAATTATCTATTCACCCTATTAAAATCAATTCACTAAATATTTGTTGCATTAGTTACCCTTTCTCGTGAGTATAATATAGTGATTTCTTTTAAAAATTTTTTATGTTTTTCCTCTAACTCTCCAGCTTTCATACGCCACTGCCAGTTCCCGCCGACCGTTGACGGTATATTCATACGACTATCCGCTCCTTTATCCAATAAATCTTGCATTGTTATAATTGACAAGTTACTCGCAGATGAGTGAATACCACGTATCATTGCTTGTGTTATAGATTCATCTGCTCGTCTATCTAGATAAGTATTAACAAACATCTTCCCTTGATCATCAAGTTCGCTATACCAACCATTCACAACATCATTATCATGCGTTCCCGTATACGCAACACTGTTTTGCGTATAATGATGCGGTAAATAAAGGTTATCCCCTCCGCCAAACGCAAATTGAAGTACCTTCATACCGGGGTATCCCAAATCCAACAGTAATTTTTCAACCTTCGAATCTATAAATCCTAAATTTTCCGCAATAATAGGTAAAGTACCTAGTTGTTTTTTTACCGCTTCAAACAGCTCAATACCGGGTCCTTCTTCCCACGTACCTACTTTAGCTGTAATCGCCGCTTTTTCAACCTGCCAATAATCAGAAAAACCTTTAAAATGGTCTATTCTTAATACATCATATAATTTAAAACTTTCCTTAATGCGATATACCCACCATCTAAAATTCTGCTCTTTATGTTTTTCCCAATTATAGACCGGATTCCCCCATAGCTGCCCTTCTGAACTGAAATCATCTGCCGGGCAACCCGCTACATAAAGCGGATCATTATTATTATCTACTTTAAATAACTCAGGCTTTGTCCACATTTCAACGCTGTCAGCTGACACATAAATCGGCATATCACCTATAATTTTAATACCTTTTTTATTAGCATATCCTTTTAATTCAAACCATTGTTTAAAGAAAAAATATTGTGTTACCGTATAATATTCTATTATATCAGCCAATTTCAGACGATATTGTTCACGTACACAAGGTTTTGCTCTTTTTATATCATTTTCCCAATAAATAAATGTTTGATACCCGAAATGTTCTTTTATCGCCATATACTCAGCATAATCAACTAACCAACTTTCATTATTATTTTTAAATAATTCTATTTCATCTGCATATTTAATATTTTCTAACGCATTTATCACCGCTTTTTCCAATATCGGTCGTCTTTTTTCATAAAGTAACGCATAATCTACTACCGCTAAATCATTACCAAAATTAACAGTAAAATAGTCTTCTTTTGTTAATAATCCGTCCTCTTTCAATAAATCAAAATCAATCAAATTCGTATTTCCGGCTACGGCAGAAAATGATTGATAAGGAGAATCTCCATAACTTGTTGTTGTTAATGGCAATATTTGCCAATACGTTTGCTCTGTTTCTTCTAAAAAATCGACAAAATCATATGCACTTTTTCCAAAAGTTCCAATTCCTAACTTATTGGGCAATGATGTAATATGCATAAGTACACCACTTGAACGAGTTTTCATGACATTTCCTCCAAAAGTATTTTCTTAAGTAAAAAACAAAACAAAGAGAAATTCTCCGTAGTTTTGTTTTTTCATTTATAGTATTATTTTAAATTTATCTGTTTTTTAAAACTTTTCTGTATTAAAGATATCATTTCATCTACTCCGGTTTGAACTAAATGAACTTTATCAGGTTCAAAATATTCGGGGTGTTGAATTGCCACAGAATACCAATCTATTACTGTAACATTAGGATGTTTTTCTTTTATACTGTTTAATTCTGTATTTACAGTTTTCTCCCAAGCACGTGGTACTCTTACATTAACAAAGTAAATATCCGATTTATCAAATTTTTTGATTAAAGTTTCTAATTGACTTTCAGTAAACGGGCCGTTTGTTCCAAGTTGAAATACTATAGCTGTATCTTCACTATTATATTTTGCATAGCTATTTGCAACAGTAGCAGCTTCAGTTAATTGTCTACTTATCTTCCCGTTAATTAAAACTCCCGGATATTTTTCTTTCATTTTTTTACCGATATCAACGGTAAGAGAATCTCCTAAAACGATAAGTGTTGTATATTCTCCTTGTTCTTTTTCTTGCTTTTCTTCTTGTTTCTCATTATTGCCTTGCTGATTATTACCCGTATTGTTTTCATTATTTTCCACAAATTGACTTTCTCCCGTGTTAGCCATCTCCTTTACAAATGCTGTCGAGACGAACGGAACACCTTTGCCAAATAATCCCATTATAAAAATCAGCGTCGCTAAACTTCCCATCGTTATTATTATTTTTCGTGTTTTTAATCTTAAGTTTGTAATTCTTTTGAACAAGAGATTTATAAAGTTAACAAAACCTAATTTTCTTATTGGAGTTTCTATCAGCATATAACTGGCTGTCGCTACAATAAATGTTAAAACAATTCTTAATATAACATAAAATATTTTAGGGCTTCCTATTTCTGAAACCGGTGTTGTCAATACCAAAATCGGAAAATGCCATAAATATAAACTATAAGAAATCTTTCCAATAAAAACAATAGGTTTAAACGACAATATCTTCGACATAAATGTATGTTGACGTCCGGTAGAAATTATAACTACTAAACAAAGTACAGCGACTAATAAAAATCCACCACGATATAACCATATATTATATTCAGAAGTGTATAACATTACTGCTATAAGCGACATAATAGAGATTAATGAAATCAGGCTATACAATCTATTTTCTTTTAAAGTTACTTTTTCACTTAATTTTTCCATTGGATATAATATCGCCCCCATTACCCCAACTAAAAGCGAAAAAGCACGAGTATCCGTTCCAAAGTAAATTCGACTAACATTATTAATATCAAATAATGGTATATGGACAATTAATGATATACTTATTAAACCTAAAACAATGTATTTAAAGTTTTTATTTATTTTATAACTGTTATCATTATTTTTTTTCTTGCGATTGAATATTAAAAATATTAATGGGAAAAACATATAAAACTGTTCTTCAATAGCAAGTGACCAAAGGTGTTTGAATGGACTTTGCGAACCGAAAGAATCAAAATAATTTAACTTGTGGAAAATATACCACCAGTTACTAGTATAAATGTATCCAAACACTGCATCCAAATGACTTTTATTTAATAAAACTCCATTAAATAGAGTAATAATTATCAATACTACAGTTATCATAAAATAAACTGCCGGCAGTAATCTTCTCGCACGACGAATATAAAAATTATACAAATTCAACGTTCCTGTTTTTTTATACTCTTTTATAATTAATGAACTAATCAAATAACCGGAAAGGACGAAAAATAAATCTACTCCTAAAAAACCACCTGGCAAATAGTTAACATCAATATGATAAATAATTACCGCAAGCACTGCAATTGCTCTCAAACTATCTATACTTGGTAAATATTTATGTTTATTCATTGGCTACACATTCCCTCCTAATCGTTAAACATCGCCAAGGATACTCGTCCACGTTTTGCATCTATTTCTATTACGAAAACATCTACTATTTGCCCAACGTGAAGGACATCTAACGGATTTTTTATATAACTTTTACTTATTTTTGAAATATGAATTAAAGCATCTTGTTTTAAACCGACATCGACAAAAGCACCAAATTGCGTAATATTTCTAATTGTACCTGCTAATTTAACACCAACTTTTAAATCTTCTATTGTCAATATATCTGATTTTAAAAGTGGTTTATCAAATAATTCTCTTTCATCACGTGCCGGTCGTTTCAGATCCTGTATTATATCTTTTAAAGTTTCCACTCCTGCATTTAGTTTTTCAGCAAGAACTTTTATATTAATATTATCTACTTTTTCTTTAAATTCTTTAGTCCCTATTTCATCAGTTTTAACACCCAGTTCTTTTAACAAATCCTCTGCTATTTTGTAACTTTCCGGGTGAATTCCTGTTCTATCAAAAACATTATCACCGTCCGGTATTCTGAAAAATCCAACACATTGTTCAAAAGTTTTTTTACCAAGACGTGGTACTTTAGAAATTTCTTTTATTGTTTCTATTTTACCATTTTCCTTACGATATTCAACTATATTTTTCGCAATCTGTTTATTTATTCCCGAAACATAAGACAACAAAGATACCGAAGCGGTGTTTACGTTAACACCAACTTTATTTACCGCCGTTTCTACCACAAAACCTAATTCTTTTTCCAAATATTTTTGAGTAATATCATGTTGATACTGTCCTACCCCAATAGATTTCGGATCTATTTTTACAAGTTCACTTAACGGATCTTGAATACGTCTTGCAATTGATACTGCACTTCTTTCTTCAACATTAAAATCCGGAAATTCTTCACGTGCTATTTCGCTGGCTGAATAAACACTAGCCCCCGCTTCATTTACTATTACATAGTCAATTTTTAGGTTATTATTTTTTAATGTTTCTACCACGAAACTTTCTGTTTCCCTTGAAGCTGTACCGTTACCTATAGCTATTAAATTAATATTATGTTTGTTAATAAACTTAATTATATCTTTTTTTGCCTGCTCCTGTTTTTCTTTGCTTGCAGGCTTATGTGGATAAATTACCATTTTATCAATATAATTTCCATATTCATCAACAACTGCCATTTTGCAACCTGTTCTAAACGCCGGATCCACACCCAATACTTTTTTATTTTTTAAAGGAGTTTGCATAAGTAGTTGTTTTAAATTCTCAGAAAAAATACCTACGGAATCTTCTTCAGCAATTTTTGTTAATTCACTGCGAATTTCTCTTTCGATAGATGGATAAATTAACCTTTTCATGCTATCTTCTATACAATAAAACAATAATTCGCGAACAACAGTTTCACGATTTCTTACTATTCCTTTTAAAATATATTGGCATAGACGTTCTTTATCATTTTCAATACCAACTCTGATAATTCCCTCTTTTTCAGCTCTATTTAATGCTAATATTCTATGAGAAGCTATTTTTGATACTCTTTCGCTGTAATCATAATAATTTTTATAGGTTGTATTTTCATCTTTTTCAGCTCCGTCTTTTTTTAACGTTGAAACAACACTGCCATATTTTTTTGTATTTTCCAATACATATTCACGATACTTCGCATTATCCGAAATATTTTCGGCAATAATATCTAAAGCATAAGAAATAGCTTCTTCTTTTGAATTTACTTCTTTTTCTACATTAATATATTTTTCCGCCGCTTTTTCTAAAACTTTATCATCTTTCGGTAATTTAATAATATACTCTGCTAATGGCTCTAAGCCCTTCTCTTTTGCAATCGTCGCTTTGGTTCTCTTTTTTTCTTTAAACGGTCTATATAAATCTTCAACTCTTTGAAGTTTTTCTTGGGCTAATATATCATCTTTTAATTGAGAAGTTAACAAACCTTTCTCATCAATTAAACGAATTACCTCCTCTTTTCTTTCCTGTAAAGATTTTAAATAATTAAATTCATCTTGAATTTGTTTTATAGCTACCTCATCTAAAGAATTTGTCAATTCTTTTCTATATCTGGCAATAAAAGCTATTGTATTTCCTTCTTCTAATAAGTTTAAAACATTGATAATATATTTATCTTTTATTCCCAACTTAACAGCTAAATTTTTTGTTATAGTTTCGTACATTTTACAACTCCATATTATTTTTTAGTATATTTCCGGTACTTTTTAATTTATGAAAAAATATTCCATAACATATTTGCACCTCAATATTCGACAAAATTATCTAATAACATCTTATTAACATTATATTCTCAAAATAATAGAACATCTAATCTTGATTTTTTATCCATATTACAACATCTTACACTTCTTTTTCCAAAACAACAAAAGCTATTGCAGTTGTTTCTGTATGACTTATCGTAACATGCGTTATAAAATCTTTATAATTTATATATGGTTTCCCAAAATTATCCTTTAGTACCTCAACATCATGAAATGAAAAAGTTTTAGAAATTCCGACACCAAGCGCTTTAGAAGTTGCTTCTTTTACTGCAAACCTAGATGCCAAAAATTCTAACTTTCTTCGAAAGTTTGTTATTTTAGAAAAATCTTCCAATTCTTTTTTTGTGTATAATTTATTTAGACGTTGTTCATTATCAATATATTTTTCAAATCTGATTATATCGACAATATCGCAACCAATACCATAAATCATTATATACTCCTTAAAGAAAAATATAATCGATACTTTTGTATTACTAACTTGCTATATTCCCACAGAATTAGCATTTTAATAAAAACTATATCTATATCGATTTCTGCACTTATCTATTATAACATTTATATGTTATTTATTAAAGAAAAAAAAAGAGGTCATCCCTCTTTATATTCTGAATTATTTAAACTTATTTCTTAAAATGTTTTTATATGTTATTTTTATTTTACAATACATTATTATTTCATTTAACCACACTCACCTTTTAAATCAATTAATATCTTATTAAATTCAAATCTCGTTCTCTTGCAATAGTCGTATCATCTCCATGCCCCGGATAAACGATTTTCTCCCCATCTAGTTTAAACAAAACATTACCTATAGAATTTTTTAGTGCGTAGTAATCAGAACCATACAAATCATAACGCCCAAAGCCATTTCTAAACAGTGCATCGCCAACGACAATAAATTTACCAAAATCAAATGATACTCCACCCGGTGAATGTCCAGGAGTTGGTAATACCGTAAAACTCATACCAGCCAACTCATATTTTTTATTTTCTTCAAACTCATGTTCCGCAGGTTTTGCCACCACCGGTACCCTTAGTCTAAACTGATTAGAACCGTTAAAATCAGGATTCTCCAACCAATCTTTTTCTTCTTTTGAAATATAAACAGGAACATTATAATATTTACGACATTCCTCAAGTGATACAATATGATCAAAATGTGCGTGTGTTAAAATAATTGCCTCTATTTTTACATCTAATTCTTCCACCGCCTTTTGTATTTTTTCAAATCCGGCACCGGGATCAACAATTAAACCACGTCCATTTTTATAAATAATATAACAATTTTCAGCAACCATATCCATTACTATTTTTTTTACTTCCACTTTAGCCATATTCCCTATTCCTTTCAATTTACATATATTAATATTGTATCTCAATATTTTCTTTATAGCAATGAAAATCTATAATTCATTTATTAATGTTTATTCTCATACTTGATACTATACATCTTAGTTTAATTACATAAAAAACGACTTCATTGCGAAGCCGTCTAAATACTAATCTCTACTATTTAATAGAATAAAGATAAATCTTAACATTTCCATCAGTGCAACAACTGCCGCTGCTACATAAGTTAAGGCTGCTGCTGTCAATACTTTACGGCAATGTCTGTGTTCTTGGTCATCAACTATATTTAAATCTACTACCTGTTCTAAAGCACGTTTAGATGCATCGAATTCAACCGGCAGTGTTACCACTTGGAACAACACCGCAAACATCATAAACCCTACACCTATCCATGCGATAGTGTACCCGAACTGTCCTATTAACCCTGTTAGTAAAAATCCAACAAGAATTAGAATTGCTGATAAATTTCCTCCTAAATTTGCTAATGGAACTAAGCTGTGTCGCCATCTCATAGGTTTATAATCTGCGACCTTATCTTGAATAACATGGCCTACTTCATGCGCTGCTATAGCGACAGATGCAACCGTCGGTTGTGCATAAACTACCGGCGATAACACAACAATATTCTTTGTTGGATCATAATGATCTGACAATTCAGCTTCTCCACGTACTACTTCAACATCAGTAATACCGTTAGCCTGCATAATAATTTCCGCAACATCTTTGCCTGTTAAACCTGATTTTGTTCTTACTTTTTTATATCTATTATACGTACTGGTTACCTTATACTGTGCCCATAAAGGAATAAGCATAATCAGTAGGAAGTATAGTATATAAGTCCCCGACATCCCATAATATCCAATTGACATATTAGATTCCTCCTAATCTATACTCGAGTTGTAACTTAATGCTCAACTACTGTAAGTTGTATAAAAAGCATTATATCAAGTCCTGCACCTTTAGTCAAGAAAAATCAATTAATTTATAATAAAATTTAAAATAATAAAAATTATATTTCTTAGATATAACAATGTTTATTATTTACAATATTTTTCACGCAATATTTCAGCAGCTTTTACCATATTACGTAATTTTTCCTCAATAATCGGATAAGGATTAAGTGGGCGTTTGGAAAATGTAGCGAACCCGCAATCAGGATTAAGCCAAACATTTTCCGGCGGCAAATATTGTAACACTTTTTCAACCGCACTAACAATTTCTTCCGGTGTTTCTACACGTTCATTACGTGGGTTAATACAACCATACCCAAGAATAATTTTTGTATCTAAAAAATTATTAGCAAACAATTTTTCAACTTCTCCGGCACGAGGGGTAGAAAACTCTAAAGCTAACATATCAACATTCAGTGAGTCAAAAAACTTACCTAATTTATCATATGCACCCTCCAGTAAGACACTCTCATCACACGTCCAGTTACCGCGACAAACATGTATAGCACTTAATACATCATGTTTTTTTATTTCGTTTAATACTTCTTGTATTAATTCACGAGCAAAATTTAATTCTTTGTCAACCTTGACTTTCGCTGATAATGCCCCTCAATAAAATGACTGCTCCCCTTTATCTCTTGTGAACACTACTTCTGATAGTATAGGTTCATCAATTTGGATAATTTTAACACCCTTGCTCACTAATCTGCGAACTTCATTTATAAGTAATTTTACTACATCTTTCCCTAATTCTTTACGACTAGAATAGGCTCTGCTTGAAACTTTCTTCATCCACATTGAACGAGTTAATAAATATGGACTCGGTATTGTCATTTTGAACATCTTATCTGTCATTCGTTCCAAACGTTCCAATTCTTCCGAATTAAGTGGGACATCCGTATCTATTTTATCAAAACAAACAGGACTGCACATTGTATTATCCGCCGCATCCATTTCTTCCAAACTCTTGTCAAACTCTCCAACGTTGGCAGCTAATTCACGCAATTCTTCCATAGTAAGCAATGCAACACCATCCACTTTCTCCGCAATATAACTCATATAGTTATCACGATTTAACTCTCCGCTGACTACAACATCGATTCCGGCAGCAATTTGCATTTTAATTGCTTGCTCTGTTTCCTTTTCAAGTTGTTCTTTATACGCTTCATTATACTTTGTCGTTAATAATGTTTGTTCTTTCAACGCCAATAGTTTTTTTGAACGTGGTAAACTACCTATCAGCGTTGTGGTAAACGGCTTAAATTGTTTCATACTTTAATCTCCTTAATAAATAATAAAAAGAGGTAAACTATAAGGAAAAACGATGACTTAATTATTTTTAAACTATAAAAATTCGTCAACCGGTATTTTTCGCCTATTATTTACCCCAATGCTTCATATTTTATTATGGCTCAATAACCAACTCACTATGCGAAATAATATCAACTACTTCACTCATAGTAGTAGTTCCTCCAACTTCTACAAAGTCGTCTAGGTCATAATAATCTAAACAAATACCACACGATAATATTTTAACACCTTTTTGTTCTAATTCAGTCAAATCCTCTAAAGAATCTGATCCTTTAGTTGCCAGTTTTACACCCTCACCATAAAATATAATATGTTGTGGTAAGTGTTCTTTTTGATTTAATGTATGGATAAATCCTTTCATTAAATTATCAACAAGAACCTGTTCCCCTTGTCCCATACCTGTTGATTTTATTACTACATCATATTTATTAGCCATAATTAGCTCCTCCTTTTATAGATAATTTTATTAAAATAATTTATATTTTTTTATATAACTATTACAATACAAGTATAACATTGTTTTAAATACAATGTCAATTATTAACAAAAATCTATTATTTTATTATAACTTAAAATATATTATTTATAAAAATATATTTATTTTATATTGCCAATAAAATTGCTATTCATAATTTTTTATATAAAATAATTTTCCCTATTATTAAAATATATGAATTTACCTATAACCATTATATTGACTGCGTTTTCAGTAAAAATATTTAATTTTCATTATTTTTACTGTATTGGTTACTATATTTGCAGTTTGATAAAAAAATCGTATAAAGCATATAACCTTATACGATTTTTAAATAATTTTTACTCTTCAGAATATTTTGCTTTACGTGCCGCTTTTTCTCGTACCGATTTATCCAGTTCTTTTTTGCGTAGTCGTATTGATTCCGGCGTTACTTCTAAATACTCATCATCACTTAAATACTCTAAACTTTCTTCAAGCGTCATAATACGTGCTTTCTTCAACGTAACTGTCTGATCTTTAGTTGATGAACGTACATTTGTTTGAGCTTTTGCTTTTGTAATATTTACGGTAATATCATTCTCACGACTGTTTTCGCCTACAATCATTCCGCCATATACTTCTGTCCCCGGCTCTACAAAAACTGTTCCACGTTCTTCTATACTTGAAATAGAATATGCAGTAGCTTGTCCGTTTTCTAAAGCAACAAGCACACCATTACGACGACCGCCTACTTTCCCTTTTTGCATAGGTTGGTAAGAATCAAATGTATGATTAATAATTCCATATCCTTTTGTCATAGACATGAACTCAGTTGTATAACCGATAAGACCACGTGCAGGAACATTAAATATAAGTCGAGTTTGCCCATTACCGTCAGCCTGCATGTCAAGCATATCACCTTTACGTTGTCCTAAAGATTCAATAACGGCTCCTACCGATTCATCCGGAACATCCACTTGAACACGTTCCACAGGTTCACAATCAATTCCGTCGATATTACGAATAATAACTTCCGGTTTTGATACTTGCAATTCATACCCTTCACGACGTAAGTTTTCAATTAAAATTGATAGATGTAATTCACCACGACCGCTTACTATCCAAGAATCATTGGTATTAGGTTCTACCCGTAATGATACATCAGTTTCTAATTGTTGCATTAGTCGATCTTCTAACTTGCGTGCTGTAACAAATTTTCCTTCTTTACCTGCAAATGGAGAATTATTTACTAAGAAAGTCATCTGTAAAGTAGGCTCATCTATATGTAATATCGGTAAAGCTTCTTGCTGTTCAGTTGGACAAACTGTTTCTCCAACATTAATATCATCCATACCGCTTACTGCAACTATATCACCGGCATAAGCCTCTGTTATTTCATCTCGTTTCAGTCCAAAATAACCAAATATTTTTGTTACACGAAAGTTTTTGACAGTACCGTCCAATTTCATAAGAGAAACAGATTCTCCTACCTTCATACTACCGCGAAAAACACGTCCAATCCCAATACGTCCAACATAATCATTATAATCTAACAACGCTACTTGAAATTGTAACGGTTCATCACTATTATCAACAGGTGCAGGTACATAGTCAATAATGGTATCATATAGACATTGCATATTTTCACCTTGTTCACTCGGATCACTTTTAAGTGATGCAGTACCGTTAATCGCCGAAGCATAAACAACCGGGAATTCCAACTGGTCATCATTTGCTCCAAGCTCAATAAATAAATCAATAACTTCATCAACAACTTCTTCAGGGCGGGCTGAATCCTTATCAATTTTATTAACCACAACAATAGGTTTTAAATTTTGTTCTAAGGCTTTTTTTAGTACAAAACGTGTTTGTGGCATTGTTCCTTCATAAGCATCAACAACAAGAAGCACCCCATCAACCATTTTCATAATACGTTCCACTTCTCCGCCAAAATCAGCATGTCCCGGTGTATCTAAAATATTAATTCTTCTTCCTTTATAATCAATAGCTGTATTCTTAGCTAAAATAGTTATGCCACGTTCTCTTTCCAAGTCATTAGAGTCCATTGCTCTTTCTTCAACGTGTTCATTTGAACGAAATATTCCGGATTGTTTTAAAAGCTCGTCAACTAATGTAGTTTTCCCATGATCGACGTGAGCAATAATCGCAATATTTCTTACCGTATCTCTTAATTTAATAGACATTTCTTTCTCCTTATTAAACCATATTCAAATCAATAAATATTTGTATATAGTATTCTAAATAATTAATCTAACTTATCAATAATACCACTATTTTCCTAGGTTGTAAATTGAAATACTAGAAAAAATAAAAAAAAGGTCGAAATTTCAAACCAAAATTTCAACCTTTTCGAAATAATTAACTATAAATATTTTATGGGTGAACCGGTATCATCCAACCGAGAACTCCGATCGCTTGAAGTGAAACAATAGCACACACAATAATCAGTAGTATAAAGCTGTGTTTTACTGTAAATTTAAGTAACTCAGATTCTCTACCAACTAATCCAACCGCCGCTGCTGCAACTGCAATAGATTGTGGAGAAATCATTTTACCGACAACACCACCAGATGCGTTAGCTGCAACTGCTAATAGTGGATCCATACCAACTTGGCTTGCTGTAACTTGTTGCAGTTTCGCAAACAGTAGGTTAGCTGATGTATCAGACCCTGTAATAAATACCCCAATCCAACCAAGTGCAGGAGACAAGAATTTGAATACTGTTCCTGTAGCTGCTAAGGCATTACCTAATGTATTAGACATACCAGATGCGTTCATAATATAAGCAAATCCAACTACAAAACAGATTGTCAATAATGCAATTTTTACTTCGTTAAATGTTTCAATAAATGTTTTAGCTGTATCTTTCCAACTAAGTTTAATAATAAATTTAGATACCAATGCAGCCACCAAAATACCCGTACCGATAGAACCTATAATGTCTAACTTGAATACGGCTGCAATCGGTTTTCCTGAAACTGAACTTATAATGTTTCCATCAATAAACGGAACTTTAGGATTAAGTGCAATTGTTTTAAAGAATGCTTTAGCAGGTTTCATAGTCCATAAGAAAATAAATACTGTTAGAACTACGAATGGTGACCATGCCACTAAAATATCTTTTAGTGAATGTTTAGGAGTTTCGTTTGTTTTCATATCAGAATCTTTTTCGTCAGCAAATCTCCAAGTAGTTTTAGGTTTCCAGAATTGAAGCAAGATAACTATAGATACAAGTGATATTAATGAAGAAAGAATATCCGGTAATTGTTCACCCAAGAAGTTAGAACTTACGAATTGTGCTAAAGCGAATGTCCCACCAGAAACTAATAATGCAGGCCAAACTTCTAATGCTTTTTTAAATCCTGCCATAATTAATACTAAGTAGAATGGAATGAAAATAGACACCAATGGTAATTGTCGCCCAATCATTGCTGCAATTTCTACCGCAGGTATTGGAGAACCATTTGCATAAGTAGCTAACCCATCCATCGCAGTAACCGGCGCACCTACCGCTCCGAACGCAACCGGTGCTGTATTAGCTACCATACACACACCAGCGGCATATAACGGTTTAAACCCTAAACCAACCAACAATGCAGCTGTGATAGCAACGGGTGCACCAAATCCGGCAGCACCTTCTAAAAACGCACCAAATGAGAACGCAATAATTAATGCTTGAATACGTCTGTCATCTGTTAATGAAGTGATACTATCTCTGATAATATCAAAGTGACCACTCTTAACAGTCATTTTATATAAGAATACAGATGCTAAAATAATCCAACCAATCGGTAAAATACCGTATACCATACCGTGAATAGTTGAGAATGCAGCAAAATGGAATGGCATTTTAAAGAACAGACAGGCTATAACAATAGCTACCACAAGAGTAAGTAACCCCGTTAGCCAACCTTTAACTTTGAATCCAGCAAGTGCCACTAAATAAAACACGATAGGAATCAATGCAATTAGTGCAGAAATATATAAATTATCAGCCACCGGCTGTAATATTTGAGTGAATTTTTCCATGAATACACTTCTCCTTTATAAAATATATTTTGTTTATATAAAGAAATCCGTTATAAATTTAAAAGATAAAACTTTAGGCACTATACTTAAATATTATATTAAAATTATGATATTTAAAATATAAATATTTTTCTTAATTCTATAATTTAGTAATACAACAGTTTTTATCTGTTATATTATTTTTATTGTATTTTATCGAAAAAAACATAATAAAAATAGTTACCAAGCTATCATTTTATCTTCAATTTTATTTACCGATTTCTTGACTTACAACTAATATTTTAGCACGCTTTCATAAAAATGTAAAGCGTTTTTTTGCTTGCTATGATAATATTTTTAATAAAAACCTATAATATCAAAGAAAATAAATTGTTTTTTCTAAAAACAATGACTTTAACATTTTTATACTTTGTTATATTTTTTACCATCATATTTTTTTAAAATTATTTCTTTTCTTGTATTTTCTAATATTTTTGATATTTTATATTTTTTCAATAAAAAAATATATACTACAAATTTTTTGTAGTATATTTTTATCACTAATTATATAATAATAAATATTTATTTAATATTTTTGTTTATTTTTTAATGCTCTACTAATCTCTTTATTGGCTTCTTTTTGTTTAAGAACATGACGTTTATCATAATTTTTCTTACCTTTAGCCACTCCAATAAGCAATTTAGCATATCCATTTTTTATATATAATTTTAATGGAATTATACTAATTCCCGCTTCATTTTGCTTATTTGTTAATATCGCTATTTGTTTCTTTTTTAACAATAATTTTCTTACACGCAAAGGATCATGGTTAAATCTATTTCCTTCTTCAAAATGAGAAATGTGCATATTATAGGCGAACATTTCTCCTTTTCTCGTTTGACAATACGAATCTTTTAAATTAACCCTGCCTCGACGTATTGATTTTATTTCTGTTCCTGTTAGCACTAACCCTGCTTCATAGGTTTCTTCAATAAAATAATCATGGGTTGCTTTTTTATTTTGCGCAATTACTTTATTCATATTTTTCTTCCTTTACTTTTTCTCTTTTTAATTAACGGTCTATGCGTTAATATTTTAAAATCAATTTCCTGATTATCTATGTCAACATTCATCACTTTAACTATCACCTCATCACCTAAGCGATATATTTTTTTATTTCTTCTACCTATTAAAAACATATTTTTTTCATCATATGTATAATAATCATCGGTCATAGCTTTAATATGAACTAAACCTTCTATTGTGTTTTCTAATGTAACGAATATTCCAAAATTTGTCACGCCTGATACCATACCTCTAAATGTTCTCTCTTGATATTTGAGCATATATTCACATTTTTTCATTCGATCTACATCTCTTTCACAATCAACCGCTCTTTTCTCATATTTCGATGATGTTTCTGCCAAATGTGGGAGTTTTTCCGCATTATGAATAAGTGTTTTTTCAGAAATATCGCCTTTAAATAAATATGTTCTAATCATTCTATGTACCAATAAATCCGGATAACGTCGTATAGGTGATGTAAAATGCGTATAATACTTTGCAGCTAATGCAAAATGCCCAATATTTTCTGAAGAATAACGTGCTTGATTCATAGTTCTTAATAATATCGTTGACAACATAGGTTCAATAACTTCACCTTTAAACTTCCGAAGCATATTCGCAAGCATGTAAGGCTCAATCTCCTCAATATTACCCTTTACTCTATACCCAAAACTTGAAGCTATATCGAAAAACTGTCTTAATTTTTGAATTTTCGGTTCTTCATGTATGCGATAAATAAACGGTACTTGCATCCAATAAAAATGTTCTCCAATTACTTCATTTGCACTAAGCATAAAGTCCTCTATCAACCGCTCCGCTACTCCACGTTCTCTAGGTACTACATCTAACACATCACCATTTTTGTCCACTACAACTTTCGATTCTATCTTATCAAAATCAATTGCTCCGCGTTTTTCTCTATTATCGCGAATTTTTTTTGATAATTCCAACGCAGTTTTTAACATTGGCGCATACTCTTTATATTCTTCTTTTTCCTTTTCGCTATTATCATACAAAGCATTTACCTTTTTGTATGTTAGTCTTCCATTTGATTTTATTATAGCCGGATATATATCATAGCTTTCAGAATACCCTTTATCGTTAAAATCAATATCGCAACAAATCGTATATCTAAGTACATTGGGATTTAGCGAACAAATTCCATTTGATAATTTTCTAGGCAACATCGGTACCACACGACCAGCTAAATAAACACTACATCCACGTTTAGATGCCTCAATATCTAATAAAGAATCTTCCTCTACATAGCGGCCTACATCTGCTATAAATACTTTTAATTGATAACCTTTTTTTGTTTTAGTTACCGAGATTGCATCATCTAAATCTTTTGCATCATCACCATCAATCGTGACAACCATTTCTTTTGTACAATCTTTATAATTATCACCAAATGTTATTTTTTCACTTATTGTCTCAGTTTCTTTAAGAACATCTTCCGGAAATTCATTAGGAATACTATATTTATAAATAACAGATAATATATCTACCCCCGGATCATCTTTATGTCCCAATGACTTAATTATGATACCTTTATGATCTTCGAAATTTGTCGCTGCATATTCTGTTATTTCTACTAATACTTTTGTTCCATCTACCAAATTAAAGTTTTTACCATTTAATATTTTTATGTACTTTGTTATATTTTTATCATCGCTTTTAACAAACGCAAACATTCTGGCATTAGTAAGCATACCAACTGTATATTTAGTATTCCGCTCCACTACCTTTTTGACAATCCCCTCAAAATTACGTCTATTCGTATAAGCACTATCAATCTCAATAAGCACGCTATCTCCTGTCATAGCATCCTTAGTAAAACCTTTGGGTATGTAAACTTCTATGTCTAACCTTTCAATATAAACAAAGGCAAACCCTTTTGGATTTAAACGAATTATACCTTCAATTTTTAATTTTTCTTCCATATATAAGAATTTTTCATTAGGTAATTGAGTAATAATCGCCCTTTGTTCCAGCTTTTCTAAGCATTTTACCAACTCTACAAAAGTTTTTGCTGATGAAACGGCTAATTTTTCCTTCAAATCATCAATACTTAATACACCATATTTTTTAAACAATTTTAATATATTGTCTAACATCTTTCCCTCCTTAATAAAAATAACCCTAAAATGAAATTTCACTTTAGGGTTACATTATTGTTATAATTTTAACCAAGTAAGGCACACTAGCGATATAAAGAATATTAATCCTAATACAATTGTTATTCTTTGTAAAACTAACTCAGCACCTCTTACTTTTTGTTTACCGAACAGTTCTTCGGCACCACCAGTTAAACCAGATAAACCACCTGACTTACTTTCTTGAAGTAGTACTACAATTATTATTAAAATACTGCTCAATATTGCTACTGTCATTAAAAAAGTGTGCATACTCTCCTCCTAAAATAATCATCTATTAATACAATACAACTAATCATAACATACTTTTTTATAAAAAGCAAATCTTATTGTACTATCTTGGTAAATATTATTCGACCTGATGATGTTTGTAAAACACTTTGAACCTCTACTTCCACTGTTTTTCCTACATGACGTTTCCCATTTTCGACAACAATCATCGTACCGTCTTCTGTATATGCTACACCTTGATTATTTTCTTTTCCTTCTCTTAATACATTGACTTTCAAACGTTCGCCTGTTGTTAATATAGGTTTTACAGCATTGGATAAGTCGTTCACATTTAAAACTTTTATAGATTGTAATGTAGCAAGTTTATTCAAATTATAATCCGTTGTAATAATTGCACATTTATATTTCAACGCATAATCTATAAGTAAATTGTCTACACCTTTATGTTCATTATAAGTATACTTATTATCTATTTCCAATTCTATTTCTTTCATATTTTTTAATTCTTCAACGCAATCCAATCCTAAACGACCTTTAGCTCGTTTTAACGGTTCCTCAGAATCAGAAATTAGTTGTAATTCTTTAAGTACAAAGTCGGGAACAATAATCTTCCCTTCTAAAAATCCTGTTTTAGCAACATCGTGTATCCTTGAATCGATTAAAGCACTTGTATCAATTATTTTATTTAAAACATCTAAACTTTTTTTAGATTTAGAACGAGTTTCCTTATTTTTGTTTCCAATTTTAAACGCCGTAAAAATATTAACAAATTCTCCTCCACGACGATAACCTATTACAAGTCCTAAATAACCGCAAACTATATATATCACAGCTGATATAATTCTTCCCATTATTCCGGAACCTGCTATAACATCAACTCCTGCTGATAACAACATCGCAAGCAGAAGTCCCAGTATCAGTCCGATAGTGGTAAAAACTATCTTTTGAATTGGTGTTTTTGATAATCGCTCTTCTATAGCACTCATCGCTGTTACAAATCTATTAGAAAACAATAAAGACACTATTAAAAAAATTAAAGCTGTACCGATTGTAACAATTAATCTTAAACTAGTTTCACTAAGCGACGAAAATACTTCATAGGTTATTAATGCTGATGTTATTAATGTACCTACCGTTATTCCAAGTAATAGTGAAACTATCATTAACACTTTTTTAACATATAATCACTCCTTTTTTAAAATTTATAGTTCTATTCTACTACATTCAGTTAAAAATTAATATAATTTTATTCAAAAAATTTTAAAATTTTTTCTAATTTTATACTTTTCACTGGAGCAACTCAAAAATCATGGTTTTATTAAAAATCGATTTTGTAAGATCTTCCCTGTGAAATTCACCGAAATTAGAAAATTTTTCAAGAATATTTCCAAATCAATGAACTGCTGCATTTGACTACCAATAGGTAAATTCTATTAAAATTTTTAACTTTTAGGTTGATCTCACAACAATTATATACTTTTTCTCTTAATAATTTATATGTTATGTAATATTATCTACATTTATTGCAAAATCGTAGGGCATTTTACCCTACGATTTTATTAAAATATATTTTTAAATGCTATGTCTAAACATTGTCTAATGTCTTTAACAGGAATTATTTCTATTTCTTTTGGGAATTCTGAGTTTTTGATATTGCTCGAAGGAATAATTACACGTTTAAAACCATGTTTTTTTGCTTCATTAATACGTTGTTCTATTCTGCTAACACGCCGTACTTCTCCAGTTAAACCAACCTCTCCTATAAAACAATCATTCATATCAACCGCAATATCTTTGAAACTGGAAGCAACCGCCATTATAACACCAAGATCTACTGCCGGATCATCTATTTTAACCCCACCGGACACCTTAACATAAACATCTTGCTGTTGCAATAAATACCCCGCTCGCTTTTCTAATACAGCCATTAATAATACCAGCTTATTATACTCCAATCCGGTTGATACACGTCGCGGATTATTAAATGCTGTCGGTGTTGTTAATGCCTGAATTTCCACCAAAAGAGGACGACTACCTTCCATTGTGCTAATAATCGTTGCGCCTGCTAAGTCCTTACTTCGTTCTTCTAAAAACATTCGCGATGGATTTTCTAAATCATGTAGCCCGCTTGACTTCATTTCAAAAATACCGATTTCATTCGTTGAACCGAATCGATTTTTAACAGCACGTAAAATACGATAACTATGCTGACTCTCACCTTCAAAATACAAGACGGTATCAACCATGTGTTCTAACATTCTAGGTCCTGCTATCGTACCTTCTTTTGTTACATGACCAACTATAAAAATTGCAATATTTAAACTCTTTGCCATTTTTATTAATTGCTGAGTACATTCCCTCACCTGTGTAATACTACCGGGAGAATTTTCCAAACTTGGATTATATATAGTTTGAATTGAATCAATAACTAAAAACTGAGGTTTTATTTTTTTAACTACCTGATAAATCAAATTAAGATCTGTTTGTGCATAAACATAAAGTTCATCCGTATTGTTTTTTAATCTATCCGCTCTAATTTTCACCTGTCTTACAGATTCTTCTCCTGTAACATAAAGTACATTATGTTCTTTTGCTAAATAGGCTGAAATTTGTAACAATAGCGTTGATTTACCTATGCCGGGATCTCCTCCCAGTAATACTAATGACCCTCCAACAACTCCTCCACCAAGCACTCTGTTTAATTCTCCGCTATCAGTCAGCGTTCTTGGAACGTCTTTAGTAGAAACCGTTTTTAGTTTTCCGGCTTCTACTCGTTGTACTTTTGTTTCTTCTGTACGATATTCAGTATGTTTACTCTTTACTTTTGATTCAACAACCTCTTCTAACGATCCCCACTTTGAACACTTCGGACATTTACCCAGATATTTTAAACTTTGATAACCACAGGCATTACATTCATATTTTACATTTATCTTTGCCATAATTACCCCTTAGTTTTCTTTATCATAAACTTATCATTTTTATAATCAATATTGATTACACCGGTTATATCCGGATTTTTCAACAATTCTTCACTTAATAAATCTTCTATATTTTTTTGAATACTACGTTTAAGAGGTCTCGCACCGTATTCTTTTATACTACCATCTTCAACAATTTTTGACATCGCTTTTTTTGTTAATTTAATTGTAATATTTTTATCGACTAAACGTTTCGATAAACCGGCTATTAATAGTTCAGATATTTGTTCCAACTCTTCTTTTTCAAGTGTTTTAAAAACAATAATATCATCAATACGATTTAAAAATTCAGGACGATATTGTTTTTTTAATGCTTCCATCATTGTATTCTGAACATTTTTATAATCATTTTTAATTGATTCACTGCCGCCAAAACCGACAAATTTTTGATCTTTTAGCTCGCTAACCCCTACATTTGATGTCATTATAATAATGGTGTTTTTGAAATCAACTGTTCTACCGGCAGCATCTGTCAAACGCCCATCATCAAGAACTTGCAGCAAAATATTAAAAATTGATGGATGTGCTTTTTCTATCTCATCAAACAACACTACTGAATACGGTTTTTGTCGTACTTTTTCTGATAGTTGACCTGCATCTTCATAACCAACATACCCCGGAGGTGCTCCTATTAAACGACTGATTGAATGTGATTCCATATATTCACTCATATCTATACGAATCATATTATCCTCTGAACTAAATAGTGCTTCCGATAAACTTTTTGCAAGTTCTGTTTTACCGACACCCGTAGGCCCAAGGAAAATAAAACTACCGATCGGTCGATTTTCTGCTTTAAAACCGCTTCTTGCACGGCGAACAGCTTTTGCTAAACTTGTAACGGCTTCATCTTGCCCAATAACTCTCTTATGTAGAATTTCTTCGAGTTTTAGTAATTTTTCACTTTCCGTTTCTGTTAATTTCGTTACCGGAACACCTGTCCAACCTGCTAATACCTCAGCGATATGATCTGCATTAATCTGAATTTTTTCTTTTGTTAAATTATCCTGCCATGAAATTTTGAATTGTTCAATTTTTTGAATAATTTTATTTACTTCATCACGTTTTTTTGCAGCTATTTCAAATTCTTGATTAATTACAGCTCTATCCTTTTCTTTATTTAAACGACTTAATTCTTCCTCATATTGTTTTAATTTTTCCGGTGATTTGTAAAAACGCAATTTAACTTTTGAACAAGCCTCATCAATTAAATCTATCGCTTTATCCGGCAAACAACGATCCGGAATATATGTTGAACTAAGTTTAACCGCCGTTTCTAATGCTTTATCTAATATTTCAACATTATGATGTTCTTCATATTTATGTTTTAAACCTTTTAGTATCACAATTGCATTTTCTATATCCGGTTCTTCAACTTTAATAGGTTGAAAACGGCGTTCTAATGCAGCATCTTTCTCAAAATATTTACGATATTCTTCTGTTGTTGTCGCTCCAATACATTGGATTATGCCACGCGATAGTGCCGGTTTTAAAATATTTGATGCATCCGCACTTCCTTCAGTACCACCTGCTCCGATAATAGTATGAATTTCATCAATAAAGAGGATAATATTCCCCGCTTCTTCAATTTCTGAAATAATATTTTTTAAACGTTCTTCAAATTCACCACGATACTTCGTACCAGCTAGCAAAGATCCCATATCCAAGACCATAACTCGTTTACCTAGTAGATTACTTGGTACATCTTGTGAAACAATTCGTTGCGCCAATCCTTCTACTATTGCAGTTTTACCGACACCCGGTTCTCCAATCAGTACCGGATTATTTTTTGTTCTCCTATTTAATATTTCAATCATACGTGTAATTTCTTTGTCACGTGCTAACACCGGATCAAGTTTGTTATCTAACGCATCTTTCGTTAAATCTTTAGCCAAACTATTTAATATTTTTGTTTTTTCAGAATTATCTTCTACTACATCCACTTTTTTAAAACCATCAAATAATTTTGAGAATAATCCTTGGCTTTGTTTAACTAATTCGAATAATTCTGTTATTAGAACATCGGTGTTTATATTAAGTTTATCGGTTAATAATCTAACTGCCGTACTATTTTGTTCATTTAACAATGATAACAATAAATGTTCGCTGGTTACGACAAAACTTGATGTATCATCAGCAAACTGTTGGCTTTTTTCTATCGTTCTTACCGCACCGTTTGTATAATCAATTTTCATCAAAACATTTCGATAAAAATCCGTTCCTTCAAGCTCATTTTCATAAAAATCTAATACATCTTTCCTAAAGTCATCATAATATACACCATATTTATTTAATGTTTTACAAGAAAGTGTATTACTTAAACTCAACATCGCCAATAATAAATGCTCAGTTCCTACAGCTTTAACACCAAAATCATTCGCTTCTTCTTTTGCTGTTGTCAAAACTATAAGGGCAGTTTCATTAAATCTTATATACATTGCATTACCCTCTCTTATTGTATTTTATATTTGTTAAAAATTTAATCGTTAAATTTCTTAATTGTGCTTTAGTGGCATATTGCATCTTTTGTGCAACCTCATCACTAGCTGCCAACTCAAGAAATTGATTATGAACATCAGTTACCGTTTCTACACTATTGATAAAATGATTATAGTCAAATTTGTCGATATATTCTTTATCTAATAAAATTTTTGTTATACGAATGGCTTCATCTATTTCTATTATATCAGTAGGTAAATTATCAATTAAATAGTCCAAGTAGTCTGTACCTGTGTGTAATGTGATTTTCGTAATACGAATAAAACCTCCACCTCCACGTTTACTTTCAATAATAAAACCATGCTCAGGTGTAAAGCGGGTCTTTATCACATAATTTAACTGTGAGGGAACACAGTCAAACTTTTGGGCTACATTACTTCTTTTTATTGTTATATAGTCTTCTGTAGATTTATTGAATAATTCTTTAATATATTGCTCAAGTATATCTGTCATATTATTATTCATAAGCCCACCTCCTTTATTGACTAAAATTGACCTTTAAATAAATTATACTATAAAAGTGTCTTAGTTGCAATTACAACGGATACTAAATAACATAATTGAAAATTAATGTATATATTATTTTACACTGACATTTGTAATATTATCTCAAAAAAATAAAAACATAGAAGCTACTTACCTCTATGCTTTCGTTTCCTTTTAAGCTTTTTTAGTTCAAATAAATATTTTTTACGCTCCTCTCTTTGTATTGAACAATTTTTCTTGCGTTCTTTTTTATATTCTTCAAATTGTAATTTCAGTGCTTGTTGTGATTTTGATGAAAATGTTTTATTACAAGATTTTTTTACAGCACGCTGTAATCTTTTAGGATTTTTTATTTTTACTTTTTTCTTGGTCGTTACGCTTGAACCAAAATTAAATTTGGTATAATGATTAATTATGTACTCATATACTTCTTTGTCATTCGGTTCTTTTCCAAAAGTCACCTTAACTGCTGAAAGTTTTCCATCTTCAACCCTTTCAAAAACACCAATCCAATAAGAATTACCAAAAAATATATTACACGAAATTGACAAACGGTTCATCAAACATCCTCCTTTAATTTTTATAAAAAAGAATGGACAACCAAGGAGGCAGGTTACTTACAGTGGATACTTGATTTCCAAATATTCTCTGCGGCTGGACTACCAACCAGCACTGTGTTTTTATCTTTTTTCTATATATTTATTATAACATCTAACTATTTTTCTTGTCAGCAAAAAAGAACATTTCCTAAGTTGAAAATGCTCTTAGCTTGTTTACTCCCTTGTTTCTATCCTTATTAAAGCATTGGGTTAATTCTATGACAATAACGTATAATATACAAATTAACCACATAGCATCATTTCTCTAAACTGAGTAATACTATTTCTCACGTTTTTATTATACCCCTTTTACTATTTTTCTGCAAGCGGAAACATTAAAAAATATTTATTATAATTAAAACAATGTATTATATTATTTTTATAAAAATATATATTAAAAATAATTGTAATAAAAATACAATAAATTTCACTTCTTTTCTGCTCTCAGATTTCCAAAATTATAACTATTTAAATTTGCACATTGACCAATTTTGATATATAATATCAAGTGAAATATAAATTTAGGAGGAAACACAATGAATCTAATTCCTACGGTAATAGAACAAACATCTCAAGGAGAAAGAGCGTACGATATTTACTCAAGATTATTAAAAGATAGAATTATTATTCTTGGTTCTGATGTAAATGACCAAGTTGCAAATTCAATTACAAGTCAGTTATTATTTTTAGAAGCACAAGACAGTGAAAAAGATATTTACTTTTACATTAATTCACCGGGTGGAAGTGTAACAGCAGGTTTTGCAATTTATGATACAATGCAACACATAAAATGTGATGTTGTAACTATTTGTATGGGTATGGCTGCAAGTATGGGAGCATTCTTACTGACAGCCGGAACAATCGGGAAACGTTACGCACTTCCAAACGCAGAAGTAATGATTCATCAACCACTTGGTGGAGCACAAGGACAAGCAACAGAAATAGAAATAGCGGCTAAACATATTTTGAGAACGCGTGGAAAACTAAACAAAATATTAGCCGATAGAACGGGTCAGACAATCAAAACAATCGAACGTGATACAGAACGTGATAACTATCTAACTGCAGAAGAGGCTTGTGAATACGGTTTAGTTGATAAAGTTATGTATCCGGAAAATAATAAACTGCAAAAAAAAGAAAAAATAAAAAAAGCAACAACTAAAAAAACAACTAAAAAATCGGAAGAATAATTGACCTATTTTCTTTCTATTATATTTATAGTTTACTCTTTATCCATAGCTATATATTGGCTAAATAAACAAAATAATATATAAGTAAAAAACACCGAAGAAAAAACTTCGGTGTTTTGACGTTGGTGTATAAGACCAAATATTAACGTTTTGAAAATTGAGGAGCACGTCTCGCACCACGAAGACCGTATTTTTTACGTTCTTTCATACGAGGGTCACGAGTTAGTAATCCTGCCGGTTTTAAATCTTTACGATATTCCGGATTTACTTCTAATAATGCACGAGCAATACCATGACGGATTGCTTGGGCTTGTCCGGTGTAACCTCCACCTTTAACGTTAACTAAAACGTCATAATTTCCTGTAGTAGATGTAACTTCTAAAGGTTGCATTAAATCTAATACCAATGATTCTAATGGTAAGTATTCACGCATTTCTCTATTATTGATAACAACTTTCCCTGTACCAGGTACTAATCTTACACGTGCTACTGAGCTTTTACGGCGTCCTGTACCGCGATATTCTACTTGTGCCATTTAATTATTTCCTCCTATATTAACCACGTAATTCATATTTTTCCGGTTTTTGTGCTGCATGTGGGTGTTCTGCTCCACGATAAACATGAAGTTTCATACCTTGAGCTCTACCTAAAGTATTTTTTGGTAACATACCTTTAATAGATAACTCTAAAAGTTCTTCCGGATATTTTTCCACCATTAATCCGGCAGTTCTTTCTTTTAATCCACCCGGGTGCATTGTGTGACGACGATAAACTTTATCAGATAATTTTTTACCAGTCAACACAATTTTTTCAGCATTGATAATGATAACATTATCACCGGTATCGATATGTGGTGTATAAGTAGGTTTGTGTTTCCCTCTTAAAATTGAAGCTACTTCTGATGATAAACGACCTAAAGTTTGTCCTTCAGCATCGATTACATACCATTTTTTTTCTACAGTTGATGGCTTTGCCATATATGTTTGACGCATGTCTTGTTTTCCTCCTAGATGTTGTTTTAAATCTGTCATAACGACTAAGTTTTCCGGGGCTTACTCGTGAAGATATATAAACAATATCACTAGATATAATATCGTATTTAAAAGTAAATGTCAAGTTATTTTCTTTACTTTTGTTATATATTTTTTCCCCAATCAATGAGTAAGACAGGTATTGCAATTTCAACACTCACAACACTCTGTCTTCTTCTTTTATAATAATTCCAATGCCAATTTTACACGTGTTCCTACACGTTTTTTACCTAATAATTCTAAACTTGTATTTAACTCCGGACCATGCATTGAGCCGGTTGATGCGATTCGAATAGGCATAAATAAGTTTTTACCTTTCACTCCTGTATCTTTCTGAATTGATTTGATTAGAACTTTTATGTTATCTGCGGTAAAATCTTCAATTGAATCAAGTTTGTCCAAGAAATCTTCAAATACTACTTTTGTAGTTTCTTGTTTTAATATTTCCAATTCTTCTTTATCAAATTTAATATCTTGAGTAAAAAATTGTTTTGTTAATCTTATTATTTCCGCTCCGTAACTCATCTGTGGTTGATATAGCGAAATAAGCTTCTCAAACCATGCCTTATTGGTAATTACTTCTTCTTCGGTAGCCACCCCTTCTTTAACAAAAAATGGTAACGCCAAATTTACTATTCTTTCAAGAGGTTGTGCTTTGATGTATTGATTGTTTATCCATGTTAATTTATTGTTATCAAAAAATGCCGGTGACTTACTTAAACGTTTTTCATCAAAAATTTTTACAAACTCTTCTTTTGTGAAGATTTCTTCTTCTCCTTCCGGTGACCAACCTAACAGTGTAATAAAATTAAACAATGCTTCCGGTAAATATCCTAAATCGTCATATTGTTCAATAAATTGAATAATAGTTTCGTCACGTTTTGATAATTTTTTCTTGTTTTCATTAACAATTAAAGTCATATGCCCAAAACGTGGCGCTTCAAACCCTAATGCCTCGTAAACTACCAATTGTTTTGGAGTATTTGATACATGGTCATCACCACGTAATACATGTGATATTTCCATTAAATGATCATCAACGGCAACGGCAAAATTATATGTTGCTACTCCATCATTTTTTACAATAACAAAATCACCAAAATCTTTCCCTTCAAACGATAATTCACCTTTTACCATATCGTCGAAACTATATACTCTATCTTGAGGAACTCGAATACGAATAGATGGTTTTCTTCCTTCTCTTTCAAATGCTTCTTGTTCTTCTTTAGTTAAATGGGCATGTTTTCCGCTGTAACGTGGCGGCAAACCGTTTGCAATTTGCTCTTCACGTTCTCTTTCTAATTCTTCAGCAGTCATGTAACATTTATACGCTTTATCTTCTTCTAAAAGTTGATTTGCATATTTTTGATAAATTTCAATACGTTCTGATTGACGATATGGGCCGAATTCTTTTTCCTTTCCAATACCTTCATCATAATCAAGACCCAGCCAATTCATATATTTGAGTTGACTACGCTCTCCTTCTTCTTTATTACGTTTAAAATCCGTATCTTCTATTCTTAAAACGAAGTCCCCTCCGTAATGTTTAGCAAATAAATAATTAAATAATGCTGTTCGTGCATTTCCAATATGAAGATTTCCTGTTGGAGATGGTGCATATCGTACTCTTACTTTTTTCATAGTTATCTCCTTTCGCTTTTTTCTAAAATTATAACACTAAATATTATATCATAGGTAACTACTTCTTTTCAATGCGAAAAAAATATTATTAATAGACTTTTTCCACATTTTAAGTTAATATTTAACTAGGAGTGTTATATTATGAATTATACAAACTTTAATATATTAAATATAAATTTATCATATGTAATAGATTTAATTGCAACATTTTTTAATAATATTAATTTTGATTTACTCTTAACATTGTTTTTAATTATTAATACAATACTCGCATTTTCTATTGTTTTTTTGGAATATCAAACAGCATCTTCATCATGGGCTTGGATTTTGGTATTATTTTTAATTCCTTATCTAGGGTTTATTTTATATTTGATATTTGGACGTCCCATATATCGAGAAAAAATTTTTCCTTTCTCAGATGAAGAAAAAATTTCATATCAAGAACGACTGTTGAATAGAACAACACCATATGAAATTACAAAAGATGAACAACTTATACATAAATATAGAAATTTAATTGAATTGAATTATGAAACAGATAAGGCATTTTTATCAAAAAATAATAAAATTAAAATTATAACCGACGGTAAAGAAAAATTTGATTTACTATTTGAAGATATAAAAAACGCTAAAAATTATATCCATATCCAATACTATATTTTAAAAAAAGATGGTATAGGTAAACAACTTTTTAAACTTCTTGAACAAAAACTAAAAGAAGGAGTTGCCGTTTATATTTTGTATGATGACATCGGTTCTAGAAAACTCAGCATATCATCTTTGAGAAATTTAACTAAAAATAATGCTAAAATAAAAAGTTTTTTTAAATCAAAATTACCGATAATAAACTTTCGTATGAATTATAGAAATCATAGAAAGATTGTTGTTATCGATGGTGAAATTGGTTATACCGGTGGTTTTAACGTTGGCGATGAATATTTAGGGCTGGATAAAAAGTTTGGTTATTGGCGTGATACACATCTTCGTATAGAAGGCGAAGCTGTAGGATCTTTAGAATATCGTTTTATTGATGATTGGAACTCTCAATCATCTAAAAAAGCCGAACAATTAAGTCTAAGACCTGACTTTATAGCTACTCATGTAAATAATTATACACCTATACAAATAGTATCAAGCGGACCAGATAGTAAACTTGAAAAAATAAAATATGGTTATCTCCAAATGATTTCACGTGCTAAAAAGTATATTTATATACAGTCACCATACTTCATTCCTGATGAAAGTGTTATGAACGCATTAAAAATGGCTATCCTTTCCGGTATAGATGTAAGAATAATGGTTCCAAATAAGCCCGATCACATTTTTGTATATTGGGCTACCTATTCTTATATTGGAGAATTAGCATCTTTCGGAGCAAAAACTTATATCTATGATAACGGTTTTATCCACACAAAAATGATTATAATAGATAATGAAGTTGCCAGTATCGGTAGCGCCAACTTTGACTATCGTAGTTTTAAATTGAACTTTGAAATGAATGCCTTTATTTATGATTATCAAACTACAAATACATTCAGAAAAATATTTTTACAAGATATTGATAAATCTATTTTGGTTTCATATTCAAAATACCAAGAACGTAGTATTATTATTAAAATTAAAGAAGCATTTGCAAGATTAATATCACCTATTCTTTAGTTGTTTTTAAATAAAAGATATGTTATATTTGTAAATAGTTATTAACTTATGGAGGAAATTTTAATGACAAAATTAAAAAAAGCTATTTTACCTGTAGCTCTTAGTATCTCTGTTATTGGTTTAGCAGGTTGTTCTTCTGGCGGAACAAAATACATCTCTAGTAAAGCCGGGGATGTTACAGAAAAAGATATAGTAGAAAGCATTGGTTCCAGCCAATTATCTAAAACGGCAACAAGCATGATGATTCAAAAAGTTCTTTTAGATAAATATAAAGGAAAAATTGATGACAAAGCCATTGATGAAAAACTAAAAAAAGCTGAAGAGCAATACGGTGGAAAAGAAAAATTTGAACAATTATTAAAACAACAAGGTTTCACCCTTGATAAATATAAAGACGGCCTTAAGGTTAAAGCTGCTCAAACACTTATGATTAACGAATACAACGGTGTTGACGATGAAACAATAAAACAAAGTTACGAAAAAAATAAACATCAATATCACCTTGCACACATCTTAATAAGTGTTAAAAGTGAATCAAACCCTAATGGACTGAGCGATGAAGACGCTAAGAAAAAAGCTGAAGAAATTCTGAAAAAAGTTAATGACGGAGAAGATTTCGCTAAACTTGCTAAAGAAAACTCTAAAGACACAGCTAATGCCTCTAATGGCGGCGATTTAGGTTGGTCTTCTAAAGAAGATAACTCTTTCGTTAAAGAATTTAAAGAAGCTGCTTATGCTCTTGAAAAAGGAAAAACTTCAGATGTAGTTAAAACTTCATTCGGGTATCACATAATCAAATTATTAGATACAAAAGATTCTACTTTTGAAGAATTAAAACCATCACTTGAAGAAAAATTAGCAGAAGAAGCTGTAAAAAGCGATCCAACAGTAGTAAGTAAAGCACTTAAAAATATTTTCGAAGAATATAATGTAAAATCTAGCAACAGCGATGTTGAATCTTACATTAAATCTATGTTAGAAGGAAACACTTCAGGACAATCAGGTCAATAATTTAAAAATCCCAGCTAATTAAAACTGAAATACCCTAAAGAGTTAGACAACCAAAAAATCTAACTTTTTAGGGTATTTCAAATTTTAATTGTTTTTTATTTGTAATATGAATGCAATTTTTTTACAAACGTTATAGTTGAATTATCAATCAATACAGCATCTATCCAATGTTTTTTATACATGTGATAAATCGGAGATGTTTTAAAAGAAATTTTTTATATTTTTATCCGATTGATTTTTTGGCTTTATCCAACACCTTCATTACCGACAAACTATGTCTTTTTTGTTTATTAACAAATGCAAAATCTCTTTGCGTTATTACCTGTGAAATTTTCTTAAATTCAGCATACATTCTGTGGTTATGACTGTTATCATTAATATTATCCTTAACTATATCCTTAGTTTTTAAGCTATAGTTTGACACTTCGTTAGTTGAACCTGTTACCTGTACTAAACCTTTATCCCCTTGAATATTAACATAACTATTATTAAAGGTATCTTTTGCTGCTATACATACCGCTTTAAATTTTTCATAAATTAAAACTAAAACTCCCGAAGTATCTATATCATTAATAATGTTAGGAAAATAATTTACGGTTTGAGGTTCTCCAAAAATCCCGACAATAAAATGAATATTATAAATATTCAAATCATTAAGAACACCGCCACCGTGTTCTTTGCTGAATACAGGTGCTATTTTCCCTTCTTTAAAATCCTTATAACGAGATGACAGCTGAGAAAAATTACATTCAATCAGTCTTACTTCTCCTATTTCTTTTACAGCTTTTTTTATCTCATAATAATTTTTTAAATATTGGTTTGTTATAGCTTCTATCAAAATTAAATTTCTACTTTCAGCTAATTCAAATAACTCTCTTGCTTCTTCATAATACAATGTAAAAGGCTTTTCACAAATAACATTTTTATTTGCCAATAAAGCTTTTTTCACAACACTATAATGAATATTATTTGGTATAGCTACATAAACAGTATCAATATCTTTATCAGTCAAAAATTCATCTATATTTGTATATATTTTTTTTATTTTATATTCTTTACTAAGTTTTTCCAGATTTTCTCTATTTCGTGCTACTATTGCTTCTAATTCTATTTCCGGTAACTCATCTGCTATGCTAAGAAAATCCTTTACTATCATTCCAGATCCAATAATTCCTAATTTCATACTAATCTCCTTTGTCGTCTTTCATAATCTCATTATATACTATATTTAAAAGAAAATCACAAAAACTTCATTAAAACCGTAGCGATTCTAACGAAGTTTTTTTCTATGCTTTTTTACGTGATTTTAATGTTCCAATTATTAGCGGTACTAAACTAATCAAAATTATTCCAATTACCACTAATGAAAAATTTTTCTTTACAATTTCAAAGTTCCCAAAGAAATAACCTACCGAAACAAACAGCAGACACCAGCAAGTTCCACCCAGAAAATCTATTGTTCTGAATTTGCTATATTTCATTTTACCGGCACCTACTATAAAAGGAACTATAGTTCGAATTATAGGAAAAAATCTTGCCAGAAAAATTGATTTCCCACCATGTTTTTCAACAAATTTTTCGGCATCTTTTATGTTCTCATCTGAAACAAATTTTTTAAACCATGACCTGCTCTTCAAATATTCAGAGAAATTTCTTCCAATAAAATAATTACAATTATCTCCTATTACCGCTGCGCTAATACATAGCATAAGCAATAAAAAAATATTATTTCCGGTAGCCGCCCACAAAGCACCGCTAGCAAAAAGTAGCGAATCCCCCGGTAAAAACGGCATAAATACCACACCGGTTTCTATAAATATTACTAAAAATATAATTCCATATAACCACCATGGACCATGTTGATTCATAAGCTCACCTAAATGTTTATCTATATGTAGCACAAAATCAATTAAAAATTTTATCGTGTTCACTCATAACCTCCTAAAACAATTATAAAATAGATTATAACATAGCTTAGCATAACTGTCTAATATTAATATAAGCTATTCACGAATAAACTTCTTCATCTCTGCTACATAATCTTTGTTTGAGTTATATTTTCTAAGATGATTTAAAACACCAATTGTCGGTTCACTGACGTCTTCCAATTTTCGTCGTGTTTGCCATAAAATTTTCACTTCATCTTCTGTTAATAACAACTCCTCTTTTCTGGTTGAACTTTTAGCAAAATCTATCGCAGGGTACACCCTTCTTAATGCCAGTTCAGGCGATAAAACTATTTCCATATTACCCGTTCCCTTAAATTCTTCAAAAATCATATCATCCATTCGAGAACCGGTATTTATCAATGCTGTTGCAATAATTGTAAGACTTCCACCGCCTTCAACATTACGTGCCGCTCCAAAAAAAGCCTTTGGCTTATGAAGACTTGACGGATCAATCCCTCCGGTTAACACTTTACCGCTACTAGGTTCAACTATATTATAAGCACGTGCTAAGCGTGTAATACTATCCATTAAAATAATAACATCTTGTCCCAACTCTACTCGACGTTTTGCATGCTCTATTACAAGCTCTGCCACTTTCACATGATTTTCCGATGTTTCATCAAAAGTCGAGCTAACTACATCTGCACCTTTTACTGAACGTTCCATATCGGTAACTTCCTCCGGTCTTTCATCAATCAACAAAATAATTAATTTTTTATCTGGATAATTTTTTCTAATTGCATTGGCAATATCTTTTAACAAAGTAGTTTTCCCCGCTTTAGGCGGCGCTACTATTAAACCACGTTGTCCAAGACCGATAGGTGCTACCAAATCAATAAATCTGGTTGATAATTTTTCTTTTGTAGTTTCCAAAACTAATTTACTGTCCGGATAAATAGGGGTTAACGCCTGAAAATGCGGGCGTGATTTTATTTCTTCAGCATTAACGCCATTAATAACATCTACTTGAAGTAACCCATAATATTTATCATTTTCTCTGGGAGGGCGAACTTTTCCGGTTACTTCATCACCCTTTTTAAGCTCAAAACGTCTTATTTGTGATGCCGAAACATAAATATCAGCTTCTCCTTTATTATAATTAACCGTCCTTAAAAAACCAAAGCCGTTGTCCGGGTGAATATCATCTAAAATACCGGTCATATAATAATTATTATCTTTTTCCATTTCCTTTTCTAAAATTGCAAGAACTAATTCCTTTTTATTAAGGGTAGAGTAACGAATAACTCCTAGTTTTTTTGCAAGAAGCGTCAGTTCCTTTGTCGTTTTACTTTTATACATATCGTCAAAAGTTTGATAATTATTATTCATTTGTTAAAATCTCTTTTCTCTTTTATAATTATTGTTAAAATACACTTATTTACCCCTTAATGTGATAATGAGAATATCAGACCTTACTAATACTCTCACCCTATTGTATATTCATTTTTCTTATTAAGCAAGTATTATCTTTTGCTTAAAACCACAACGGCAGATAGTATAAAGGCTGCTCCCAGCAAGTCTAAACTACTGAATGTTGTTCCAAGTAATAAAAACGAAAAAATTATCGCCGCTATCGGTTCAAAACAACCTATTATGCTACCGGTAACCGCTCCAATTAATTTAATTCCCTCTAAATACATGGTAAATGAAGCGATAGTTCCTATTAAGACAATTCCGGTTATACATAAAAAGTCAATTAAACTAAATCCTGCCGGTATATAATAACTTCCTGTCGCAAAATAAACAATCGTTCCCGCTATAAAAAGTCCCCATGCAGTTATGATTGTTGCACCATATTTTGTGGTAAGTCTTATTGAAGAAATATTGTAACTGGCAAGCCCAACCGCCGAGAAAATTCCCCAAAACAAACCGATTGCCGAAATAGATAATGTATTAAAGTCTAAATGAGTAGCCATCAAAACAACACCAAACAATGAAGTTATCATAGCTACAGCTTCCCTGATCATCGGCAAACGTTTATTTAAAACACAATAAAATGCCATTATCATAACCGGACCTGTAAATTGAAGAACTGTTGCCATTCCGGCATTGGTATATTTTATTGCTAGAAAATATGTTCCCTGACAAATAAGTAAACCGAAAAACGAAAAATTTATTAACCTTAAAACATCTTTTTTATCTTTAAACACTCTAAGTGTCACCTTTTTATTTTTTATTAATACTACAGCTAATAAAATTAATCCCGCATAGAATAAACGTGTAGCTATTACCCAAACAGAGTCTATTTTAGAAATATTAAGAAGATATTCTCCTAAAACCCCGGATAATCCCCAACATGTTGCTCCTGATATAGTAAGTAAAGTACCCTTTTGCATTGTACTTAATTTCATAACTTCCTCCTTAGTGATTAAATAATTTTAATCTTGAACTTACTATCGAATTTGTTCTTTCTATAACCTCATCATAACTGTCATCTTTTGATAATAAAATACTGGTAAATAAAGTTATCATATTTTCTAATGCAATCATGGTATTCCCGCAAGTATAAAACCTTGCATCTAAATTTGCATTAATATAACCGAAAGGCGAATACCAAAAACCATATCCTGTAGGACAATTTTCTTTTAAAAACTCTTCAGCAGCTACTTCGGGATAACCTTTTAATAGAGGAATCGGGTATAAAACACTAAGTGCCTTTATCGCCTTTTGTTTACTTATTATTCTTGTTTTTAGTACAGCATAAACATCTAACTTTTTACCCATTAACATCTTGTCATCCGAAACTTCAAAATCTTTCTCAAACTTAGCTTTAAACTCTTCTTTGTATCTGATAAATATATCCTTTTCATCAAACATAACAACACTTTTATCAGAAAAAAGATTTTCCTGTTTTAAATACAAGTACGCTTTTAATTCTTCATCATCAACATCTAACGATACCAAAGGATTGGTCGTTACAAAGAGGCTTTTTTTCATCTCAAATGCAATAAAATATCTCTTTTTATTAAGCAAATATTTTGTTATAGCAGCAAGTGAAGTTCTATTTTCTAATAATATCTGATTTTTTCTTGGTAATACTAATCTTTTAAGCTCACCTTGTTCTATTTTTAATAACGCTTTTCTTATATTTTCTTGCCAAACTTCCGGATAAATATCTCTTACTACAGATATTTTAGGTTCATTAAGTAATGGTTCTTCTTGAAAAACCAATTTTTCTAAAAATTCCGTTCTTTTTCGCCATAACTCCAGAAAGTCAACACCATCTTCCATATCAAAAAATAAGGTGAAATATACGAAGTCCCCTTTAAAAACAGCCAAAATTTCCGGTACTACAAAAGAAGTATCACTAAAATCTACCCACTCCTGCGTACTTTTATTACTACCGTCAGAAACACCGCCATATAAACCGAAATATTCCTCATCATGTTCATGAATATCAATAAAAGTTACCTGTGTTTTTAATTCTTCAAAACCCGATAAAATATTTTTATTATCAAAACTGGACAAAAAATCATTTGAATCTAATAACCAAGTTTTTTCATAACCTATTCCTATTTTAGAACTTCTGCTATCAGGTGTTTTTATTATAAATCTCTCCCCACGTTTGTGTGAAAATAAACTTATAAAGTCCCATTCACTAAAAGTTTTTTTCATTTTAAATTTTACTACTAACTTATTATCAAGAACTACATCATTGAAATCATAATTTATAATTCTCTGGTAATCATTCATTATATTCTCCATCACTCTGTATTTTCTCTATAATTTTCGCTTCTTTTTCTTCTTCACGACGTTGTTTAGCTAAAAGCTGTTTTTGTCGCTGTTTTATTAATCTATTTACTTCTTCTTCCGATTTATAACTTGCTTCTTTATCCGTAAAAATAAAAACATTATCATGCTCGTTTAAAAGTGATAAAATAGTTTCTTGTTCGTCATGATCATTTTCAAACAACTCCACCATATACTCTCTTTTATCAGCTCCTAAAACAACTATAAATAAACTTCTTGCTGATAGTAAATTTTCATATCCGATACTTATTAGTTTATTTCCTCGAAGTTGAATTCCGGACTTTTGTAACTGCGTTTTATCTTCCTTAGAAAACTCCAACAAATGAACTCGTTTATTTTCTTCGTTCATATATTTATAATCCAGTATCGTTCCTTCCGCACCTAAAAATACTATTGCTACATCAGCAATATTTTCTGCCAATATCTCTTCATATTTAGCAATATCATCTTCACTATTTTCACTATCCAAACATTTTGGATAATAAATATTCTTAGCATCCAAATCTAATTTTGTTATTAATTCTTTTCTAAGATAACGATATAATCCAAAATCTTCTTCTATATCTATATCTGCAAACTCTCTTTGTCCCACAAGAGTTATATGTTTATAGCGATACTTTCCGGCATTATAATCATCCACCATTCTATTCATAAATTGCGTGCCGATTATTTGTTCCGGCAACGACACAACAGCACCATCTTCTAAACATTTTTCAAATTCATCATACATTCTATTAAGCACCGCCGTCTGACTGTTACAAACTATATATTTCACTATTTCACCTCCAAATAAAGTCCGGTTATTTTTAATAACTATTATATCATATTTAGACTATAGTAACAATGAGAAGAAATTTACAGATTTTATCAAAAATTCACAAAATGTAACTCACCTGATTTCTACACTTCTATTAATTTTGATAAAGTGTAAGAATAGATGTAAGTCTTCACCTCAGTGCAATTATAATATTTTTTTACCGCTTCTTTATATATTTTCAACTGTTCACCATGACGTTTTTCTAAAATACTTTCACCGTTTTTCTTTGAAACATTATCAGTTTTATAATCTATTATTAAATATTGCCCATCTATATTAATTAACAAATCGACAACACCTTGAAGTATTACCTCAATATTGCTTTCACTTTCATTATAAAGCTCTTTTGCTTTTTTTAATGTTGTAAAAGACAATTCAGTTTCACAAGTATCTGCATCTTTTACAAAACTGATCACTTCACTTTCTAAAAACATTTTTACTTTAGTTAAATCATCTTCGTTATTTATTAGATTATACTCTTCTTTTGTCAATAAAGTTTTATTTTTTATATTATAGATAATATTATCCGTTCTAACTAAATTTTCTACATACGATTGAACATCAATTATTTCCTCTTTCTCAAAGACGCTTTGTACTATTCTTTCAAACAATTTATGAATAATATTACCCCGTTGTAAAGCTTTTGTAGCGGTAGTTATTTTATTTAGGTTAGATAATTCCAAGTAATTGATTTCTTTATTATCTTTTTTTATTATCTCATCTTTATCCTTATTAATTTTCTTCATAGCACTATATGAAGTTTTCGCCGGAAATATTTTGTTAGTCTTTTGTTTAATTAATTTATCTTTATTTTCGACTTCCAATTCTTTATAAATTTCAACAAAATTAACTTCTCTCTCATTTTCAACGGAAAATACTTTCTTATTTTGATTAGGTTCATAATATTCAAACTCCGCCGTTAATTCATTTTCTGCACGATCTTCGTTATTATAATTACTCAAGACAACGCTTAATATTTCTTCAAAATTTACTGCTTCAAAAACGCTACCGGTTACACTTATTTGTTTTTTTTCTTCGTCATTTAGCATAATACCGTTTGGACTTACCAAATACAAACCTTTCTCCGCTCTTGTTAACGCTACATAAAGATTTCTTATTTCTTCCTCACGTTCTCTTAATTTTATTAACTGTGCATTTAATTTATACAACTTAACAGGAAAAACGCTCTGATATTCATAATTATGCTTGGTTGCTATATTTTCCACATCAACACTAAACCCAAATTCAGAAGTGAATAATACTTCGCCGCTAAAACCTTGATTGTTAAAATCGGTATCTAAATCAGCGATAAAAACATACTTATACTCCAATCCCTTAGAAATATGGATAGTAGATAACGTTACGCTATTATTTGAAACTCTCTTCTTAGTTTCAAACTTCTCTTGTTCTCTTATATTTTCCAAATACACAATAAAATCACTCAAATTATTATTTACATTTTCATATTCATAAACGACATCTAAAAAATTCTCATAGTAATCAACTTCCTCATCATTTATATCAACTGTTCTCAAATAATTAATAAAATCTGTATCGATGACTATTTTTTCTAAGATAGTTCTTATTGAATTATTAAGGCTGTAATTCAGCCATGAATTTAAAATGTTTATAGTATGTCTATCTTTTACCTCATCACTAATTTTTAATTTTTTATAAAAAGTTTTTTCATTATTTAATGATAATTTCAATAACTCATCATTGGTATAAGAAAAAAGTTCGCTACGAAGTATAGCCACAAGGCTGCTATCTCTATTAGTATTATCTAAAAATTTAAAAATATTATAAAGAATATTAAATGTGTTTGATGAAGTAAATCCATCTTTCTCTTTAAAAAACAGCGGAATATTATAACTTGAAAAAATTTCTTTAAAACTTGCCATTTTTGTACTATTTCTTACTAAAATAGCATAATCACTATAATTATTACCTTGTTCTACACCGTTTAATATTTCAAAAGCGATATTTTTTATCGATTGTTCTCTATATCCTTTTTTATTTTCAATTTCCTGACCGCTAAAATAATCGATTTTACCATTTATTATCTTTGTCGGTATTGTTAATTTCGTCTTTTCTTTAACAGCCGGATAGTAAAGAGCATTTTCTTTATCATAACTAATTCCGGCGTTAAAATTCTTCATAAGTCGATTAAAAATATAGTTACAGCTACTTAAAACATTTACTTCACTGCGGAAATTTTCTTTCAACATTACACAAATTCCGGTTTTGGTTGTTTTCAAATGATATTCTTTTTCCATGCTGTAGTCTTCTATATTCAACTTTTCATAACTATTATATTTTTCTTCAAAAAGATCCGGATTTGAACCTCTAAACCCATAAATCGCCTGTTTTACATCACCTACTCTAAAAAAATAGACATTCTCCCCACGAATAATGTTTAGAATATACTCCTGAAGATTATTATTATCTTGATATTCATCTACATAAATTTCTAAAAAATATTTTTGATAATATTTAGCAGCAGCCGTTAATATCATTTTTCCATTTTCTTTTTTAGTCAAAGCTTTTATTGCTAAATGATTTAAGTCGGAAAAATCTAAAAAATTACTTTTTCTCTTCGTTTTTACAAACTCGAAATGAATTGTTCTAAGTATTTTTTGATAAGAACAGGCAAAATCTTTTATACTTCTTAAAATATTAAATTTTTCGGAATAACTTTTTAATTCTAAAAAAGTTGTTTCAAGCAACTGAGCATTAATTTGTTTTGTATCCTGCATTAGAAAAATATTTTCATCTAAAATATTAACTATTTTCTTTAGTTTAGTCTTATTTTCTATTCTACTACCAAAAATCGTTTCTTGTTCTATATCTCCACTAAAAAAATTGAATATTTTTTCTTTTTTTACATTATTCAAATCGACAGAAATAACAATGTCTTCTATTCTTCTAATATTTTTATCATTTTCTATAAAACTTTCTAAATATTTTGTAAATTGCCTTGCCGTTTGCAACGAATTATTCGTTGTTAAATCTGTTAACAAATTAAATTCAGACAAGACACTTTCATCAAAATTTTTAACCGTTGAATTTATATTAATCAAAAACTCTTTTTCCAAATAATTTTCAAAGTTAGGAATTGTGAGCAATTTATAATAAGTATCTTGTAAACTAGCTACAATATCCTTTTTTCCATTAAACACTGTAAATAAAATATCTGTTAATTTTGGAGAAATTTCCACAGTATTTTCTAAAACTGTATTTATTACTTGAGTTAACAAGGTCTTACTATTTGGCAGTACATTAAAGTTTGGTGATAAATAAATCATTTCCCCGTCAATATTTTCTTCAACAAGATAATAAAATTTTCTCAATACACTCAAGCAAAAACTATCTATCGTAGTTATCAAAGCATCATTCATCAACATTCTCTGCTTTCTTAAAAAGTGCAAAGCCTCTTCGTTATCAAAACTCAACAATCTATCTGCTATTTTATTTTCTATTCTTACTTTCATATTTTTTGCCGCCGCCGTTGTAAAAGTAAGTACTAAAATTTTATCAATATCCCATCTATCTGTTGCCACTTTCCTTGAAATTCTCTCTGATAAAACTTCCGTTTTCCCACTTCCTGCTGCCGCAGCTACTAATATATCAGCACCGTCTATCCCTATAGCTTGCCATTGTGCCGGCGTTGGCGGATATTTTTTATTTAACGTAAATTTATCTATTTTATCAATCTTAATCATTATCTAAATCCTCAAAATCTAATTAATCATCTTTTATTTTATCATAAAGTTCCCATATGTTATAATATTTGTAATAAATATATTGAAAACAGTATAATAAAGGGGACATACATGAATTATAAAAAATTAGCATTGGCACTATCTATTGTGAGTGCCGCTTCTTTAATTAAACAAAATAAAAAATTAAAACTAAGTCATTTTAACTTGCCGTTTAAAAATCTTCCGAAAAATTTTCATAATTTTAAAATCGCTCACATTAGTGACATTCACTCCGCTAAAATTGGCATTAGTGATTTAATTTTTATAAAAAAATTAAAAAATGAACATCCCGATATTATAGTTATTACCGGAGATATGCTTGATAGTTACAAAAATGACATGGACTGTGTTTACAATATTCTCAGCCAAATATCTGAGATTGCACCGACTTATTTTGTTTCCGGTAATCATGAATTACGACTTCCTGATGAATATGAAAAACTTAAAACTATTTTAGCTAAACTTGGAATTGTCAATTTAAACAATTCTAATGTTTTTCTTACTAAAGAAAATGAAAACATAAATTTGGCAGGTGTTGAAGATTACAACTTTTTTAAAAAATCTTTAGACCATAGAAACTCTTTTAATACTAAGTTAAATAACTTACACTCTAATGATAAATTTAATATCCTTCTATCGCATCGCCCGGAAAAAATTAAAAATTACGTCCTCACAGGCTTCAACTTAGTTCTTTCCGGTCATGCACATGGCGGACAATGGCAAATTCCTTTTATCGGCGGAGTATTTTCCCCAAGTCAAGGATTTTTCCCAAAATATTCAAAAGGAATATATAAAGAAAATAATACAACTCTGGTTGTTTCTTGTGGTTTAGGTAACAGTTCATTTCCACTTAGAATAAACAATCAAATAGAATTGGTAATAATCACACTAAAAAAATTTTAAGGTAAACCTTGTAAAAACATCGACCCGGAAACCCCAAGTCGATGTTTTTGTACTAATATTTATTTTTCAAAATATAATTTTTCAAATTTAGCTATTTTTTCTGCAAAATCTTGTAATGCCGATTCAATAGCTTCCGGCTTAGACATATCTACACCGGCATTTTTTAAAACAGCTATAGGATAATTCGAATCCCCTTTTGATAAAAATTCATCAATATATATTTTTGCATTTTTACTATCTTCCAAAATTAAACGTGATAGAGCTTGTGCAGCCGAATATCCTGTTGCATATTGATATACGTAGTAGTTATAATAAAAATGCGGTACCCTTGACCACTCATATTTAATTTCCTCATCATATTCAAATACATCACCGTAATATTTTTTAATAAGTTTTAGATACTCCGTGTTTAAAAACTCTGCCGTTAATGCCCCACCATTTTGTAAATGGCGGTTCATCATGTGTTCAAATTCTGCAAACTGAGTTTGTCTGAATACTGTTCCAACAAAACCTTGCAATGCTTGGTTAAGTACTCTTAGCATCGCTTCTTTATTACCCTCTTTTTCGAATTTATTATACAAATATTCTGTTAATAATGCTTCATTACATGTAGACGCAACCTCTGCAACAAAAATTGAATATCCGCCGTAAACCACCGGTTGATGTTTTCTTGTATAATAAGAGTGCATAGAATGACCTAACTCATGAATTAATGTGTAAACATCATTTAATGTACCGTCAAAGTTCAATAAGATAAACGGTTTTGTCTTATAACCTCCCCATGAATAAGCACCTGAACGTTTCCCTTTATTTGGATAAATATCAATCCAACGCTCTTCAAATGCTTTTCGCATATCATTGACATACTCTTCACCCATTGGTTTTACCGCCTCCAGCACAATATCACGTGCTTCTTCAAAGGTAAATTTAATAGGTTCTCCATCAATCATCGAAACTGATCTGTCATATAATCTAAAATCTTCATAACCGATTACTTTTTTGTGAAGTTTGTAGTATTTATGCAATTCATCAATATGACTATTAACAACCGATACTAAATTATCATAAACTTCTTCCGGGATAAGATTTTCTGATAAAGCATGGTTACGTGTAGAAACATATTTATGAGTATCCGCACGGTATTTTTTCGCTTTTAAATTTCCTCCCAGAGTAGATGCCAGTGTATTTATATGTTTTTCAAAATAACTATATAATGAAAAGAAAGTATTTTTTCTCAGTTCTCTATCCGGACTTTCCATATACGCACCATAAGTACCATGAGTTAAAGTATGTTCATTACCGTCACTGTCTTTTACATCATCAAATATTACATCAGTGTTATTTAAAGCTGCAAATGTTTCATCACTGGCATTAAGTGCCTCACTCGCCATTGCAATAAGTTTTTCCTGTTCTTTATCCAATGTATGCGGACGTTTTTTATTAATTTTTTCTAATTCAAATTTATATATTTTTAAATCATCTAATTCGTTTAAATAGCTGTTTAATTTATTTTCATCAACAGCTAATAATTCCGGTGTTAAAAACGACCACTCCGCACCATATTGTGCAACCAAACCGCTAGCTTTAGCATACATTTCTTTATTCACAGCATCTGTGCTGTCTTGATCATTTCTAAGATGTGCAAAAATAAATATCGTTTCAAGTCTTAACCCCCACTCTTCAGTAGTTTTAAAAACTTCTAACAATTCTTTTGCGCCTTGTGCTACTTTCCCTTGGTAATTTTTGATTTGCGGGATAAAATTTTCCACAGCTTTAAATTCTTTCCAAAAATCTTCGTCAGTTGAAAATATTGAGGATAAATCCCATGTATTTTCCGGTTTTTGATCTTTTCTTAATAATTCTGTCATATTATTCCTCCTTATATAATATAATTATTTACAATTATAACAGTTTTCATTACAATATTGCAAAAATATTGCTATAATATTTAAAAATATTTTTTAAAATTTACTATACCTATCATCTGCTATATGAGTTTATTTTAAAAGATGTTAATTACAAACTTTTATACCTATAAAACTACAGTAGTATCTTTAGAAAAAACAGCATTAGCGATATATATTAAATACCTATTAAAAAAATATTTTTAATATGATATTTTATAAAATTTGATTATATAGCCTTTCAGTGTATAGATGAGCTAATTTTTTATGTTTTAAAATATAATATTAATAATACATACATATTTTTAATATTTATTGACAATGTTTTATTTTAATTGTACAATAAAACTGCAGTGATATAATATAATACTTTAGCTAAAGAATAACCAATCATGCAATTTATAAATTTAATATAATTTTTAAGGAGAATTCAATAATGGACACATTATATAACACCGCAAAAGAATTCGGGAAAACTCATCTATTACCGGAAGCAAAAGATGTTGACATTAAAGGTCGTTTCCCAAAAGAAGGAATTCAAGCGCTAAGAGATGCCGGATATTTTGGACTGGTTATCCCTACTAAATACGGCGGACAAGGTAAAGGGGTATTAGCTCACGCCGAAGTATGTACCGGTCTAGCCGAAAGTTGTGCTTCCGCTTCATTATGCTATATGATGAGTAATGTAGGTTCATACTGTCTATCATTATATGCCAGCGAAGAATTAAAACAGGAAATTTTACCGAAAGTTGCTAGCGGAGAAATTATCTTAGGATTAGCTTACAGTGAAACCGGATCAGGCACACATTTTTACAAACCTGATATGACAGAAGAACCGCATGACGGTTACTCTATTCTAAATGGTAAAAAAAGCTTCGTAACTACTGCACGTGAAGCAGATTATTATTTAACTATTACAAAATCCATTGTGGACGGCACTATTAATTTGTGGCTTGTTCCTGCTGACAGCAACGGTTTAACATTTGATGAAGCCGGTTGGAATGGTGTCGGTTTACGCGGAAATGTTTCGGAACAAATGTATCTAAAAGATACTAAAGTTGACCATTTCTATAAAATAGACGGTAACGGTGACGGCGACAGACTTATCTTTGTTGTCGGTCTTGCATCGGCTTGTGCCGGAATTTCTATGGCTATTGCTGATGAAGCTGTTAGATACACAACATCAAGAAAATATACAAGCGGAAAATCTTTAGCCGAAATTGAAACTGTTGAAACTCATTTAGGTGATTTATATTCAAGAGCTTATGCTGCACGTGAAACACTGTTCTCAGCTGCTCGTAGCGTTGATAATAATGATGAAGACGCATTTAAAAATTGTATCGCAGCACGTGTTACATCTACAAAAGCAGCTGTTGAAAATGGGCACGAAGGAATGCGTGTTTGTGGCGGTATCGGATATGTTAGAAATCATCTACCTATGGAACGCTTAATGCGTGATTCTCTAGCGGGTCAAGTTATGGCTCCCGGTATTGATGTACTTCGTATTTGGCTTGGTAGATTACTTGCTGACTTAGATTATTTAGCAATCATGAAATAAACCATACTATATTTATAATTTAAAAAGAGAAAACAAGGAGAATTATTGTTATGAGTAAGATAAAAGTAGGAGCTGTTGTTTATGCTCCACAGGTAACTGTTATTTGGGGAATTATCGCTGACTATTTTAAAGAAGCCGGCATGGAAATTGAAACAGTATTCTTCAAAGATTATCGTTCTCAAGATAAAGCACTTTTAGACGGCGAAGTAGATATTATTTGGAACTCTCCTTTAGCATTTGTTGAGTGTGACATAAAATCTAACTCAAAAGCTACTTATAGCTATATGAGAGATACTGACCAAGACAGAACCAGTTGTTTCCTTACTAAAAAAGACAGCGGTATAAAAACTACCGAAGATTTACGTGGAAAAACAATCGGCTTCGGAGCCGTTGATTCACCTCAAGCCCGTTTGATACCGATTCAACATCTTAGAGAAAACGGCCTTGAGTATAATAAAGATTACAAAGAAGTAACTTTTGATGTTGCTTTAGGTTTAGACGGTGACCACGAAGGTGGAGAGTATGATGCATTGGAAGCACTAAGACGCGGTGAAGTAGATGCTTGTGTAACAACTGATAATAACCGTCGTTCATGGGAACTTAGCGGTAAATTAGATCCTAACCAAATTATAGTTTGTTCTACTACCGGACTATATGACCACTGTATATTCTCTGTAAGAGAAGGATTCCCTAAAGATCTATTAGAAAAATGGGAACAAATTCTTTCTGCTATGGATTATAACAATCCTAAACATAAAGAAATGATGGACATGGAAGGTCTTAAAAAATGGGTTCCGGGCAGACGCTCAGGCTTTACCCTATTAGAAAAAGCTGTTGATTATTTAAAATATTTTGATTAAAAATAACAATTATAAATTAGAAAGGTATCAATTTGTTGTACAAATTGTATTGGGGTGAAATCACAAAGGATTTCACTGACAAAATAAATAAGTTATATTATCCTAGTTGTGATTTCAAAATCACCCCTTGGGAAAAATTATTATGAATGAGAATAACAAAATTAAACCCAATGGATTGGCTTTATTGCCATTTATAATATTCGTTGGTATGTATTTAGGGGTCGGTATTATCCTAACACTTAATGGAGATAAGTTAGGATTTTACACCGTTCCCGCTTATATTTCTACTATTGTCGGTATTATTGCAGCCTTTATTTTATTTAGAGATTCAGTTAATAAAAAATTTGAACAACTTGTTGCAGGTTGTGGGGAGTCCAACATTATTATTATGTGTCTTGTTTTCTTGTTGGCAGGTGCTTTTTCAAAAGTTACCGCCAATATGGGTAGCGTAGATTCTGTTGTTAACCTTGGACTAACATACATCCCACCTCAATTTTTAGCGGCCGGAGTATTTATTATTGCTTCTTTCGTTTCCTTTTCTATCGGAACAAGCGTCGGTACCGTCGCTACCATGGGAGCAATAGTCTTTGAGCTTGCCAGTAAAACCGGCATCTCTCCTGCATTGATGCTCGCTACTCTTTTGTGCGGTGCAATGTTTGGGGACGGATTAACTGTAATCTCTATGACAACTATTGCATCAACTAAAATCTTAAATATAGATATTAATTCAAAATTTAAAAATCATCTAAAATTAGTTGTCCCAGCTTTCGTGTTAACCGTGATTTTACTACTTGTTTTCGGTTCTCCAAAAGATATCGGGAACATTAATATAGGTGACTTCAGTTTTGTAAAAATTATTCCATATATTTTTGTTTTAGTCGTCGCCTTGATCGGCGTCAACGTCTTCATGGTATTAACCTGTGGAATTATTTTATCAGGTATGATTGGTATTGCAACCAAAGACTTTACCCTTTTAAAATTTACTACCAGTATTAATGAAGGGTTTATGGGAGTCATCGATGTATTAATATTCTCTTTACTTATCGGTGGGCTTGCTTATATGGTTCAGCAACACGGGGGTATAGAATGGCTAAATGTTAACTTGAAAAAATTTATAAAAGGAAAAAAATCTGCACAAATCGTATCATTATTAATGATGATGATTGTTAACATCGCTTTAGCCAACAATACTGTATCGGTTATTATAACCGGAGCAGTTCTTGGCGACGTTTCTAAAAATTTCAAAGTTGACCCTAGAAAAATGTCAAGTATCGTCTGCGTAGCCGCCTGTGTTACTCAAGGTCTTATTCCATATGGAGCACAAGCATTGATGGTAACCAGCTATTCTAACGGAGCAGTCGCTCCCGTTCATTTAATACCATATTTATGGTACTTCTTCTTATTGATATTAAGTACGGTAATTTCTGTATTTATTCCGTTTGATAAAGATAAGACAGAATGGGATTATGAAACACACGCTCCAGTAGCAAGCACTAAAGCATAAAATTAAATATAAATTAAGTGGAATAAAGAAAATGTTCTTAACTTTATTCCACTTTCAATATATTATTTTTTTACAATCATATGATCATAATGTTCATGACCGATATATATTTCACAATCTTTTTTAAAACCGTAACTTTCATACAGTCTTCTTGCTCCATGATTCGATTGTGCCACATTTAGACTTTTTAAACTATAGTTCTCTTTTACAAACTGCGTAAGTAACTTATTGCCAACACCTTTTCCACGACTGTCGCTAAAAACATACAATGTATCCAAATAATATTCATTAGGCAGCAATTCATCATAATCAAAAATAATTGTTTCAGGTTGTAGATCAAACCTTTTCCCTGCATCATTAAACCAAAAATCTCTCATTTCATCTAATTTATTATAATGGTAACCAAATGAAAATCCAAGTATTTCCCCATTTTCTTCGTAAACTGTACAATATTTATGACTAAACCTATCTTCTTCCGATTCAAAAACGTAATTTAAAATTTCTTGAAATGTTTTCATCGATACTTCTTTTAGTATATCAATCTCCAATGATTCAATAAACTCACCAAGCCCTTCAAGTACCTTCTTATCTTCTTTAGTAGCTTTTCTTATCATAATAATATATTGCTCCTATACTCTATTTACTTATTTTCTACTTCTCCAACATTGGCATATTTTGCAAATGAAGGTTCATAATTTCTTACACTATAACCTAATTCTTCTAAAATAATTGCAACATACGCAGCACGAACACCGGTAGTGCAATATGTAATCAACTGTTTATGTTTATCCAACCCTTTGTTTTCTACATACTTCTCCAACTCTGTTCTTGTTTTTATAAAACCATTTTCATCTACTAATGAATTAAACGGCAATGATATAGCATTAGGTATATGCCCTGCTTTATTTTCTCCATAAATTACTCTTCCATTATATTCTACTTCCAAACGTGTATCAATAATTTGAACATCTTCTTTTCCTATCAAAGATAACAGTTCATCTGTAAAAATAGCTTTTCTATTATTAACAGCCTCTTTTCTTTCAATATCACTTACATCTATTCTATCTTGTTTCGGATTATATTTTTTATTAAAACCTAATTTTTCTACTTGCTTAAATCCACCGTCAATTATTTTCACATTATCGAAGCCTACATAATTAAATGTATATATAATACGCCCTTCATCACCAAAACCTTGATCGGGCATTGTAAATCCGTAAACTATTACTTCTGAATCAGGGGTAATATTAAGTTTTGAAAAAATTTGTTGATAATTTTCCTTAGTTAATAATTTCCCTAATTCTTCCCCTCCGAACTCTCCAAGCAAACTAATATTCGTCCAATCGACAACAGTTGCTCTATCATACATTAATGCACCTTCTTCCAACATTCCGCCGCGTGCATCAATCACGACAAGATTATCGTTATCTCTATTTTGCGATAAATACTCTACATCCACTAATTTTCTAAAATCAAATTTTGTCATATTTACCGTTCCTTTCTAATTATTTAATATACGAATTATTATAACATATCCCAAAATAAAAATCATATTTTCCACTTATTTTCAACCTATTTCTAAATATTTTGTACTAATACATTTTAAGGTATGTATAAAATAAAAAGTTAAATATATCCTTTAAAACGAATTATCTAATAATATAGGTTTTAAATATTTACTAACTTTAGGAATATAATTTTAAATCGGAAACAATACTATTTACAAAACAAAATATTTATGATATACTAAATCGGAATAATTTTGAATTAAAAAACTAAAAGGAGTTATTATGACAAAAAATAATAAGAAAAAAATAATTATTACAGGTGCATGTGGTACGGTTGTCATTGGATTATCAGCCTTTGCCGGATATGAATATGGCAAATATTCTAATAATTATCCTCATCAACCAATCCACAACATAGCACAAGCGAAAAAAATAAACTATGCCGATAAAATCAGCACTGTCGTTGTAAGTGAAATAACTGAAGACGGTTATGCTACTTTACATGGTGATCATAGCCATTTTGTAAAAGGGCTTGTACCATATAATGCCAAAATTTTAGAATCTCTTGTTTATAAAGATGATAAATACGTCCTTAAAGATGAAGATATTCAATACGAATTAGCTCAAGGTTATGTTATTAAAGTAAATGGTAAATTTTACTACTACCCTAAAAAGGGAGTAACCCAAACAAATGTTGTTGACGAAAAAACTGCAAGAGAAATAACAGCACATTCACATCATCATAGCCATTCCGAAGGTGAAAAAGAAGATAACTACACTTTTAATCCTAAAGATATTGTTAGTGAAACTGCTGACGGCTATGTAGTTCGTCACGGCGATCACTTCCACTATATTAAAAAAAGTGATTTAACCGCCCAACAATTAGCACAAGCAAAAAAACACGGTGTCAATACAGTATTAGCATCGTCAACAGCCGGAATTACCACACCCACAAGTGACGGTTATATTTTCAAAGGAGAACGTGATATTATAGGCAGAAATAGTTTAGGTTTTATCGTTCGTCACGGTAATCACCAACACTTTATTCCATATAGCCAGTTACGTGGCACAAAATGGGAATATCTATTATCTTCACCTTCAACACCATCTCATAATCATAATAACACACCTTCTGTACCTTCTACAGAAGATAACTACACTTTTAATCCTAAAGATGTTGTTTCTGAAGATGAAAATGGTTATATTGTTAAACATGGTGACCATTATCATTATATTCCGAAAAAAAATAATAATTCCAATAACGGCACACAAACACCGGATAAACCTAAACCGAATACACCCACACAAGATGACAAAAAAGATTTTAACAGCATCTTAAAATTCCCGGGAATTCATTTTACCACAAGCGACGGATTTTTATTGAGCGAAAACGACAAAATCACTACTACTTCTTCCGGAATTTCAGTAAAACATGGCAAACATGAACATTTTATCTACTATTACCAACTTGTTAATAGTAAATTTGAAAACTTAATTCCTAGTGAATATAAAGATAAAGCAAAAGATGAATATGCAAAACTGGAGCAAGAAGTAACTAAAAAAATTAATTACCTTGCACGTAAAAATAATGCTGATGCTAAAGAATTTCATTTTGTTGTGACAAATGAAGGTAATGCAATTGAATTTAAAGGTAAAACAACGTTGTTAAAAGATATTGTTATCGACAATACAGCAGATAACACAAAACCTAATGACACAGATGAAGATAAATCACTACAAGAAAAAATCAATTATTTAGCAAAATCGTTAAATATCGACCCATCTACTATTAAAGTTATTGATACCGACAAAGGAAAAGCATTAGTATATCCGCATGGCGATCACAGTCATACTATCTTAGCAAAAGACATTGATACTTCTAAACCGATAGAAGATCCACATCACAATGCCGGTGCCGATACACTTAAAAAACTAGGTTTTGACGATGATATTATCCATGATATTCAACATGCTTCTGCGGATACCGATTTCCCTACTCATGAAACTGATACAGAAAAAATGAAAGAATGGTTAAAAACTGTCAAATATCTAAATATAGGACAAAATAAAGACCCACTAAAACGTAAAGGTCTTGACCTTATGCCTAACATTGAAGTTCTTGGTGTAGGATTTACACCGATTGACGATATTACACCGGTTTATAAATTCAAAAAATTAAGACACTTATATGTATCAAAAACCGGTATTAAAGACTATTCATTTATTAAAAATATACCAACACTGGAAGGAATTGACTTTTCCGAAAATGATGTTGATGATATTTCGTTCTTAAAAGATTATCCTAATCTAAAATTAGTAGCCGCAGCCGGAAATAATATTAAAAATATTGATGTTCTTAAAAATCTTAAAAACTTGGAATCATTAAACCTTGATAACAATAAAATTAGCGATATTTCCGCTCTAAAAGATTTAACACACTTAAAAGCGGTAAGTTTGGAAAATAATAATATTACAAAACTTGATGCCTTTAATAATAAACCTGAGTTAAGTCGCTTATTCTTATCTAATAACGGCGGTTTAGAACTTGCTACACTTAAAAATAATAACCTTGAACAATTAACGGTAAATAACTGTAATATTCGTGATTTAAGTGTTGTTTCCAACCTACCTAAATTAAAAAACTTGGTAGCAAATAATAATAAAATTTCCACCCTTTCGCATCTTAAAAATGCTAAAAGTTTAGATTCAGTTGAAGTAAATAACAATAATATAGATCGTTTAGACTTTGAGAACAATACTATTACAAGTTTGGAAATTAAAAACAACAAACTGGATAATATTAATAACATACATAAATTAACATCACTTGAAAATCTTGATGCAAGCGATAATGAAATTAGCGAACTTCCAACAAATAAACACAACAAACTAGTTAATTTAACACTAAGTAATAACAAAATCACAACACTGGAAAATGTGAACAACCTTACTGCATTAAAATATTTAACAATGTCTAATAATTATGTATCGACACTAGTGCTAAAAGAAAAAAACAAAACACTTGAATATTTAGATATTAGTCATAATAATATATCAAAAGAAGAATTAACCATTCCTAGCGGGAAAAAGATTCCTAAAGGTATAGCAGATAATTTCGAAAAAGTTGACGGCGGTGATGTTAAAGATAACTACACACTATCTGCCGATTATATTACCAATGAAGCAAAAAAACTTCAAGAAGAAATTTTAAAACTTAAAAATGAGAAAAAATTAGATTCTAAAATTGCTGACGAATTAAAACAAAAAGCGCGTCTCATTGATCTTGATATTACATACAGTATAGATAAAAGTAAAAATAAATTAATCAGCTTAGAAAAACAACTTAATGAAATACGCAAAGATGTTAAAGAACGTTTAACTAATAATCAAACATCGCATAATAATGATAATCAAGGAAATCAAAACTCTCACCACGATGAAAACGAAGAACATAAATTTGAATTTGATGTTAATAATATAATTCGTGAAGAAGGTGACGGCTATATTGTAAAACATGGCGATCACAATCATTTTGTTAAAAAATCGGATTTAACCGCTGAACAATTAGAACAAGCTAAGAAATTTTTAGCAAACAAAGAAAACGGTTCAACCACTACCGATAAAGAAACTTTAGCTAAAAAGAAAAATTATATCGCCCTATTCTACGGAATAAAAGAAACTGACATTAAAGTCGAAAATAATACATTAGTCTTTAACTACAAAGGTACTGTCAAACGATTGGTACTTAGTGACATAACCGTTCCGGCGATGAGCGATGACTTAGAAGCAGATTTTGAAAAAGAAATTACCGCACTGGCTACCAGCATGAATACAACGGTTGAACATATCCAAGTTCAAGACGGACAAATGATAGTTAATCATGGTGATCACAATCACTATTATCCGATAAAAAGTCCGGGATGGAGATTATACAACCAAAATAAAATACCTTATATTGAAATTCCAAAAGTAAAAGGAACCATTGATGAAGCTGTTGTTAATAACAAAATAACCGAATTGGAAAACAAAGCAAAAGTCGTTTTAGCTAAAAATCCTGCTAAATTAAGAAAAGTTTTAGCATGGCTTAATAATTTCAGAGAAGTCAGCCTAGCTTGGCACGTAACAGCGACCGATGGATATTTACAAGCACTGGCTACTTTTGAAAAAACTCAATTAAATGGCTAAAAATACTTGACATTTACTACAAATATGGTAGAATAAATCTAAATAAATATATAATTTGATTATAGACATGTTTTAATCTAAATACTTTACAGAGAGGATATGGTTGGTGAAAATATCTAAGTCATATTTTAAAATTCTACTATAACTTTTATCAAATTGATGTTTTAAAGAATCCAACGGATTAAATTTGGGTGGAACCACGGTGAAAATTAATCGTCCCTTGCGTTTTAATAAACGCAGGGGATTTTTATTTTATCACTTAAGCTACTAATAAATAAAAAAGGAGAAATATTTATGTTAGATATTAAACTATTTAGAGCAAATCCTGAAATGGTTAAACAAAAATTAGCGGCTCGTAACCTCGAAACAGATGTTGTCGATTTATTAATCGATCTTGATAAAAAACGTCGTACTCTTCTTGTTAAAGTAGAAGACCTAAAAGCACTTCGTAATAAAAAAAGTGAAGAAATCGCTATTTTAAAAAGAAAACGTGAAGATGCCAGTGATGTTATAACTGATATGAAAAACGTATCTGATGAAATTACTGCATTAGATATTGAAGTAAAACAAATCTCTGATGAAGTCAACGAAAAAATTATTCGTATTCCTAATCTAATTTCTGATGAAACACCAATAGGTGAAGATGAAGACGAAAATATCGAAGTACGTCGAATCGGTCAGGTCAGAGAGTTTGGCTTTGAACCGAAAGCACACTGGGATCTTGTCGAAGAACTGGATATTGTTGACTTTGAACGTGCTGCTAAAATAGCCGGTAGCCGTTTTGTATTCTATAAAAAAGCCGGAGCATTACTGGAACGTGCCTTAATTAATTTTATGCTGGATACTCATGTTCTAGAACATGGTTATGAAGAATTTATGGTTCCACAATTAGTTAATCGTAATTCATTATTCGGTACCGGACAGTTTCCTAAATTTGTTGAAGACGTTTATACAATAGAATCAGAAGGATTAACGCTTATTCCAACTGCTGAAGTTCCTTTAACAAACTACTACAACGGTGAAATACTAAGCGAAGATATGTTACCGAAAGCAGTTACATCATTTAGTGTTTGCTTCCGTTCAGAAGCCGGAAGTGCCGGGCGTGATACTCGAGGTTTAATTCGTCTTCATCAATTCAATAAAGTTGAAATGGTTCGCTTTGCTAAACCGGAAAATTCATATGAACAACTTGAAATCATGACTTCACATGCAGAAAATATATTAAAAAAATTAAACCTACCATATCGTGTTATCACGCTATGCTCAGGTGATACCGGATTTTCTAGCGCAAAAACCTATGATATTGAAGTATGGTTACCAAGCTATAATGCTTATAAAGAAATAAGTTCTTGCTCTAACTGTACCGACTTCCAAGCAAGACGTGCTAATATGCGTTTTAAACGTGAAGACACCGGAAAAATAGAATTTATACACACGTTAAACGGTTCAGGTTTAGCTGTCGGTCGATGCTTAGCAGCAATTATCGAAAACTATCAAAATGAAGACGGTTCTATCACAATACCGGAAGTTTTACGCCCATACATGAGAAATATTGAAAAAATAGAAAAAATCTAATTTATTATATCCTTAAAATGAACTAATCTTCTAACCCGGCTCATTTTAAGGATATTTTCTGCTTTAATAATTTACGATTATAAAAATAATTAGTATAGTTTTACTATCCATACTAATTATTATATATCCATTATTATATTCCATTTTCTACTAATCAACTGAGATTTCACTAAATTTTAAACTAATTACCATAAAAATCTTTAGTTTTCTTTTTTATTTTTCCAACAATCAGCATTATCTATTTTTATCGGTAAATTATCCAGATAAAACTCCGGATTTTTCCCTTGTTTATGTTGTTTAACATAATCTTTTAATACCACATAAACTATCGATGATAAGCCTATTATAGCAATTAAGTTAAGCAAACTCATTACACCCATTGTTACATCGGCAAGTCCCCAAACTAAGTTCAAATCCATGACACTTCCAATATAAACAAAAATACAAACTATAACACGATATATATTTACCGCCCATTTTTTAGGTATTAAATACTGAATATTAGTTTCTCCATAATAGTAATTTCCAATTACTGAACTATATCCAAATAAGAAAATTGCAACAATTAAAAATATTGTTCCGATACTTCCTATTTGAGAAGTTAATGCAGCTTGCGTTAATTTAATACCCTGAAGTTTATCGTTGCCGTATTCTACTCCCGGATACAAAAGAATTAAAAATGCTGTTGCTGTACAAACCAGACAAGTGTCAAAATATACTCCAAGTGTTTGGATAAATCCCTGCTTCGCCGGATGTGAACTCTCTGCGGTCGCTGCAGCATTCGGTGTCGATCCCAACCCCGCTTCATTGGTAAACATTCCACGTTTTACCCCAAGAAGAATAGAAGTCGCCATTCCAATTACTCCACCACCAACCTGTTCAATACCAAAAGCTGATTTCACTATTTGTCCTAACACTGTTGGGAGTTTATCATAATTAATAACCATTATTATTAAAACAATAAAAAGATAAATGACTGCCATAATCGGAACTAACCACTGCGTTATTTTTACAACCTTAGTTACTCCACCAAAAATAACAAAAACAGTAAGTGCCAACAACACGCCTCCGGCTACTTTTGGATTAATATTATAAACCGCCAGTGATTGAGCAATTGTATTAGTTTGTACTGAGTTAAATGCAATTCCGTAAGTTATTGAAATAACAATGGCAAACAGTATCGCCATCCATTTCTGCCCAAGACCTTTTTCCATATAATAAGCCGGTCCTCCACGATAGACACCCTTTCTATCTCTTACTTTATATACTTGAGCAAGTGTTGACTCCGCAAATGAAGAAGCACCACCAAAAAGTGCAACAATCCACATCCAAAATACAGAACCGGGTCCTCCCATTGCGATCGCAATTGCAACCCCTGCTATAGTCCCCGTTCCAACACGTGATGCTGCTGATATTGTAAATGCTTGAAATGCCGATACTCCTTTTTTTTCTCCATTTTTTCCTATTTTCGGTTTTTCTGTAATTAATCTAAACATTTCTTTTATATAAGTGAACTGTATAAAATTTGTACTGAATGTAAAATATACCCCCGTCACCACAACAAGCCCTATTAGAAAATACGTCCATATAAAATCGTTTAAATTAGTTAACCATGTTAACAAATTATCCATTCTATAATCTCCTTAATAAATTTTTATATTCACTATTATACTTATTAATGATTATTTTTTAAAATATATGTCAAATTTTATAACAATTAAACGCAAAAATAACCTTGAGATTAGTTTTTTCAAAAAAATTCCCAAGGTTATTTATATATTTTTGTTAGATATATTCCATATTTTGAATACTGTTATTATGCTGTGCTTGATTATTATCCGCTACTAAACAACGTTTTCTACTTACTAATATTTCATTTATCTGTATATTATCCAATGAATTATAATCTAACTTATCATGTAGTATTTTCTTACCGCTTTGTACTTGTCTTCTTATGTCACCTGCTGAATATAAAGCGACGACGATAAATATTATTGTTATAGCTATCGTAATTAAATTAACAGTCGATTTTAAATCCGGATTATTCTCAGCTGTGATGTTCATTATTCCGGCAATTTGCGATACACCGAAAATTAAATATAATACCAAGATAACCTTTCTTGCTGTAGTTAACATTAGAGGCCAATATAGAATGACAGAAAGGATAATGTTAAAAACAGTTGATACTACTCCCAGCACCATAATCACTATTAACCATAAAAATAATCTCGAAATAATATCTAATATAGCATCTTCTGCATTCATACCACTTGTTACATTTGTTATTAACATTGGAATAAATTCTAAAAATATTACTACTAAAAATACATATAACAGAAAAGATATTACCGTAACTGCTACATATACTATTCCCCAATTACTTTTCCACACTCTTCCTTTGTATTCTTTGTATAATCGGTATGTATTATAAATAGGTATAAAGGCAAGTCCTTTTTTCACTCCAAGTACCTCAAATAAAATTGCACAAAAAACAACATTTATAATATATGCCATTAATAGTATTATTCCCACAATTATGGCTATTGCTACTAACAATCCTGTTGTAAAATCCGTAAAATCTGTAAAATCCATTGTTCCCATCTCCTTTTTTATGTTTTTTTTAAGAATTGTATATAAATAATGATTAAACTTGATAATGATATTTATTCCGGATGCAACTAGAAAATCTCAATTTCTTAAAGTTGGATTTTGTTAAGCCGTATCTTCAAAATTTACTAGAGGTACCCAAAAATTTTTGTAAAACAAATCTGAATATCGGCAAACTACCTGCGTCTAAATTAAATTATAAACGTTTTTATTAAAAATTAAGACTTTCGAATTATCTCCAAGTATCCATACCACTATCAATTATTGTTAAAATTTATCAAAAAACTTATTTTTTTTACTTATGATAACTTGCTCCCATAATTATACGATATGCCCTATATACCTGTTCAAGTAAAATAACACGCATCATTTGATGTGGGAAAGTCATTTTACTAAATGAAAGTGCATAGTTACTTCGTTTTTTGACACTATCGGATAATCCATAACTTCCACCTATCACAAGTACCACATCACTCTTTCCAGTTGTCATTAAGTTATTGATTTTTTCTGAAAATTTCTCACTTGAAATACTTTCACCGAGTATTTCCAAGGTAATAACATATTGCGTATCTTTTATTTTGGATAAAATATTGTTTCCCTCTTTTTCCATCGCAACTGCTATTTCTGATGAATTTTCAACTTTAACCTTTTCATCCGGTATTTCAACCGTTGTTAATTTAACATATGCACTAAGGCGTTTTTCATATTCTTTTATAGCTTCTCTATAAAATTTTTCTTTTACCTTTCCAACACATAACAATGTTACTTTCATTTTTTACTCTCTTTCGAAAACAAATTTTTCTACTGCATAGGCAAAACCATCTTCATCATTCGACTTTGTAATAAAATCCGCCTTCTCCCTTACTACATCACCGGCATTTGCCATTGCCACACCTACACCTGCAAACTCTATCATACTTAAATCATTTAACCCATCACCAAGTGCGATAACATTTTCTCTTTTAAATCCTAACTTTTTACACAAAGCACTAAGAGAGACACCCTTTGATATTCCTTTATCATTAATTTCTATAAAAAATGGTTTTGACATTGCGACTTCGTAACTATCACTAAGCTCTTTTTCTAATTTTTCCTTTATTCTTAATGCTTCAGTTGGTTCTTTTAAAACAATTACTTTTGCTGCACCCTCATTAATATAATCTTTCATGTTTTCCTTTATCGAAAGTTCAGCACCCACCAGTTCTGATTCTATTCTTGCATATTTATTATCACTATTCGTAAGTATTTTCCCATTTTGATAAGTTAAAATATCGCAATTGTTTTTTAAAGCTACATCTACCAAAAACTTTAATCTCTCTTTTGATAAAAATTTTTCATATACTTACTCTTTCGTTTTTATATTGGTTATTTTTGCACCATTAAAAGATAATAAATAATTATCATAATTATTCAAACCTAATTCTTTTACCATTGGTAACATTCCAAAATCCGGTCTACCTGATGCCAAAACTACTTTAATATCTTTTTTCTTACATCTTTCGATTATTTCTCTATTTTTTTTAGAAATTTCATGTTTGCTGTTCAGCAATGTATCATCTACATCTGTAACAACTAATTTTATCATACATTAGCTCCTTTTTTAATTTACTATGCGTGGTACGTTTTGATTTATAGGAACAAAGTGACGCATAAATCATTACGTACAACGTATGCAAAAACAACTGGAATTATCAAATCACAAAGTGATGAAGATAATTGCTAGTTGTAACTGCTGGGAGGGGCAAAGCCCTCTTAGGGGGCATTGCATTGTACATTTGTGTTTTTAGAAGCAAAGCGACGACAAAAAACTTAGGTACAGCGTATGCAACGAAGACTTACTTTCAAAGAAACAAAGTGACGCTTGAAAGTTTAGTCAAGACCGTCTACGATTTTTATCAATATTGTTTTAATAATATTCTACAAATCTGTTTTCGCCTAGTTCTATACATATATTATATCAGATAACATTATTTTCTCATAGAAAAAAAGAAAAATCATATCACATTGATGTAGTGTTACAATAGATGTGAGACATATAATAAAAAAAAGAAGAGTAAATCCTGTATAATGAAGTTACACCAAATCAAAAAAAGGAATTTACTCTTATGAAAACTATTATAACAGAAAATATAGAAAAAACACAACGATATATACCTCATACTTTACAAACAAGAATAGCTGCAGTTAAAACTTATAGATTGGTATTAATTTTATTATATCTAAAACACTAAACTTATTTTCATCAAAAACAAATTCTTTAGAATCAATATTTGTACGTAAAGGAAATATTCCTTCTTCATTTAAATCTACTATATTTTCTCCATGCATTTTTAATTTTTTATATTTATTAAAAATTTTCTTAAAGCTTTTCACTTCACCGTCATAGTTTATTTCACCATCACTAATTAAAATCATTCTCTTACATACTTTTTCAATATCCGAAATCTCATGAGTTGTTAGTATGATAGTTGTATTATACTTCTCATTTATTTTTAGTATTAATTCCATAATCTTCTTCTTTGTTTCTATATCTAAACCAATTGTTGGTTCATCTAAGAACACCAATTGAGGCTTATGAATAATACTAGCTATAAATTCTCCGCGCATTCTTTGTCCTAAAGAAAGTTGCCTCACTGGTTGATATAAGTACTCTTTTACATTTAATTCTGTTATCAAATAATCTAACCATTTTTTATTATCTACTTCATAGATTTTTGATAAATACTCAAAAGAATCAATTAATGGTAAATCCCACCATAAATGTGATTTTTGTCCAAATAGCACACCTATATTTTCAGCATTTTTTTGCCTATTAACAAATGGATCTTTACCAAACACTTTTATTGATCCTTTTGTACTAGTTAGTATCCCTAACAGTAATTTTATAGTTGTGGATTCCCCAGCTCCATTATTTCCTATATATCCTACAATTTCACCTTCTTTTATACTAAAATTTATGTCCTTCAATGCTTGTTTAATTATCTTTTCCGTATTGAAAAAGCTAATTCTATTTTTTATTATGTAGTCTTTACTAAGTCTTTTAACAATAATTATCTCTTTCATGATATTTCCTCATATTTTTAAATTTTTCTATATATTAATGTTTTTTACAACATAACTATTGTTTTTATGAATTTTCTTTATATATGTTTTTACCATAAATTAAATACCGTTCTTTATCCAAGACTTTTTCATAACTCCTAATATTATTAATACTAAAACAAAAATAGAAGCAATATATAGTAAAATTTCCGGTATATTTAACATACTATAATCACCTGTAGAAAAATACTTTTCAAAACCTTTGTAAGTCTTATTGGTAGCGTCAAAGAAAGAAAAAATTGAACTTCCACCTAATATGCTATTTATAACTATTCCTGCTATCCAAAAAACTATATTCACTCCGAATGAAAAAAGTATATTAGAAAATAAATATGCAAAGATACCGGAAGTTAATAAAATACTAATAATTACACTAATAAAATAAAAACATATTATTAAAAAATCATCAAATTTATTATAGTACAGAGATAGTATTATCAGTGATGATATAGTCGATAGGAAATACCAAAAACAAACCACTAAAATTTTTTCGAAAAAATATTTAAAAACTGTATAGTTTAAAGTTTTATAAAATATAATATTTTTTTCTTTATAATCAACATTAATAAAATTTATAATAGGAATAGATATTATTAACGGACCGAACTGAGTAAATACCGTATATACAGACAGAATAAATTGATAATAATTAACTTGATTTATATTATCTATAGTCTTCAGCAAAATATATCCAAATACAAACATAACATATGACGATAAAGTTATGAATAAAAACAATTTATTATTTAAAGATCGTCTAAATTCCATATTTATATATCTCCTTTTATATATTTTTCAATAACTATTTCTTTGTTTTTATACTCTTTTATATTATTATTCTCTATTAAATAATATTTCCCTTCTAACTCAGACAAATCCGCCATGTTATGTGTAATATTTAAACATATAGTTTCTTTAAATTCGTTAATATAATTTTTTATGAATTTATACAATTCTAATGTAGTTTGTTTATCTAGTCCATTTGTAAATTCGTCAAAAATAATAATCTTAGGTTTTTTCATTAAATAAAATAATAATTTTAATTTTTGTTTTTGTCCATCGCTTAATTTTGATATTTGAATATTTTTATCTATATTTTGCATATTAAGTGTATCTTTTAATTTATCAATAAAACACTTGTCATTATTTAATACTCTCTCTAAATCGCTCCACTTTAAGTCAGAAGGAATATTACTATATGAAGCTATTATTACAAAATCAGTTGCACACACTTCTCCAGAATAATCAAATCTTTTCTCCAATGTCTTTACTAGACAAGATTTCCCAGATCCATTTCTGCCTATTAAATGCGATATTCCGCTACTAAACTCTATATTTACATCATCAAATAATTTTTTATTTCCTACTTTCAAAGAAAAATTTTTAAATTTCATCCTTTTTATCCTTTCCATAGACTAATTATATACCAAATAGATAAAATTATATTTAATAATACTATTACCTTAATAATTACTTTGTTTCTCTTATGCATTTTCTTCATTTATAAAAATATTATATCAAAATAACTAATATGTTCCAATATAATATATTACAAAATATTTAGTTTATACAAATAAACCTACCATAGAATTTATTTCTACAGTAGGCTCACATCTTACCTTAATAATTCATTTGCTTTTTGTTGCACTTTATTGTAGTCATAACCGGCACTAGTAAGTCTATTAACCCTACCTTGTCCATTATCTCACATTCCTCTTGGGCTACATCAATTAAGTTATTGATTGTAGCATCACCGTGTAATAACTTATTCGTTATATTTAATACTTCAAGTATTCTTCTTACAGGATTTTGGATACACATCATTCTTTCCATCTCCTCTATTTATTATACAGCTTATATTTTTGTACTTTGTATAACTTAAAAGTATCGGCATTACCATAATTGAGTTGCTGTAACACCATATACAATCTTTTTTATTTAGCACCTGTTTACTTTTTCTTATGCCCCGTATTTGGTATATTCCTCATCTTTATTAACATAAATTTAATATTTATTTACAATTTTATATTTTCTAATAATATGTTGCAACTGTTTTTGTGTGATTTTTTCTTTTTTATAATCGATATTTTCCTCAGTTAAATAATTTAAAACACGTCGTATACTTACATAACCGGTTTTTGCTATAATAATGTGGTCTAACATCTCTATTCCCACTATCTCCCCAACTTCTAATAAATTAACCGTTGTTTTAATATCTTCCAACGATGGTGTTGCATCACCACTCGGGTGATTGTGAATACATATTACACTTGATGCACTGTTTTTTATTGCATTTTTGAAAATTTCTCGCGGGTGAATAATTGACATACTAAGACTACCTTTAAAGACTTCTCGCTGTTGTAAGATTTTTCCCTTTGTATTAATATCAAGTGTAATAAAAATTTCTTGTGTTAAATTTTCTAATGAGGATTTTAAATAATGTGCTATTACATTAGGGTTATTGCATATTACTTCAGGTTGCTCGGTTGCATAAATTCTTCTTGCAAATTCAATATTTGCTAGTATATGAATGGCTTTTTCATCACCAATTCCTTTATGCTTAGTTAATTCATTAAAAGTTACCTCACGAAGATTCCTTATTCCTCCGGCATCTTTTAAAATACCGGTAGCAAGTTCTAACACATTTTTTTCTTTTGTTCCCGTTCTTAAAAGTATTGCCAAAATTTCTCTATCACTAAGAGATGTTGCACCAAGTGTTCTTAATTTCTCCCTTGGGCGTTCATCCATCTCTAACTCTTTAATCGTATATCCCTTTACCATAAAATTGCCTCCCTTATTAAAATTATTGTTAAATAGGATAAAGTAATAAACGGCACCAAAGCAATCTTAGACCCTTTTTTTACTTTATTTAAAATTAATAACCCTACCGCAAAACCTCCGGCATATAAAAAAGTAAAAATCAGCAAATACAATCCCTCGTAAAAATTAAGACTAAGAGCTAAAATACAAAAAATTTTTATATCACCGTATCCCATTTTAAAACGTGTTAAAAAATATAAAATATGAAATAGAACAATTAATCCAAAAAAATTATAGAAAGAAAAAAATTTAAAATTATAAATTGCAAAAATTATACTGCAAAATAATAACGGGAAAAATAATTCATCAACCACTTCAAAATGCTTCACATCTTCAATAGAAATAAAGGAAAGTAAAACAGCAATTACAAGATGAAAAATACTTAAAAAAATAAACTGCTCCTGAAAAATAAAATATAATAAGGTTAACGTACTTGCAACAACTTCATACATAAAAATATCAATAGGAATATGAGTATGACAATAGCGGCAACGCCCTTTACTGATAATAAAACTCACAATCGGTATTAAATCACTTAACCCCAATAGGTGCTTACAGCTATCGCAACAACTTCTTCTATATAAGAAACTTCTTTTATTGCTACTGTCAATAAAACATTTTATTCCACTTGCAAATACACTCATTATTACAACATAAAAACAAAGTAATACTCCCTTTTCCATATTATTTCTCCCTAAAATAAATAACATTTATAGCCTTATTGTATCATACTGAAAAATATTTTAAAATAGATTTTAACCTAAAATAAAGACAGCTTTTTGGCTGCCTTTATCTTTCGTGTCTATTCATTATTTAACAGGTAATACCGCACCATTCCATTTTTCTTGAATGAATTTTTTAGTATCTTCCGATTTTAATGCTTCCAAAATTTTCTTAACAACAATTTTATCTTTATCTCCTTCACGTACTGCCAAAATGTTACCATATGGGTTATCTTCTGTTGCTTCTTCAACCAAAACAGGATCTTTTATCGGGTTCAAACCATTATCAACCGCAAAATTGGCATTAATAGAAACTAAATCACCCTCTCCATTTTCGTAGAACTTAGTCATTAAGGCAGGATCATTCTCGTAACTGAATTTCAAGTTTTTAGGGTTTTCAGAAATATCATCAAATGTAGCTGTTATCGGATCAACACCATCTTTAACTTTTACCAATCCTTTTTTAGCTAATAATTTAATTACACGTCCCCACTCAGATTTATTATTACTTACTAATATCTGTGCTCCATCTTTTAACTCAGAAACATCTTTTACTTTTTTAGAGTATAACCCGATCGGTTCTAAGTGTACTGCGCCGGCATTTTCAATTTTATAACCATTTTCTTTGACCGCATTTTCTAAAAACGGTAGGTGTTGGAAATAGTTAATATCTATTTCTTTATCGTTTAACGTTTTGTTAGGTACATAATAATCTTGGTAAGTAATAATATCTAATTTGATTCCTTCTTTTTCCAACTGTGGTTTAACATGCTCCAATAATACCGCATGTGGAACGTTAGTTGCTCCTACTTTAACAGTTACAGGATTGCTCGGGTCTAATTTTTCAACATCAATACCTTTTTTCTCGCTTGATTTACTTGAACAAGCTGTTAAAACTACTACAAGTGCTAAAAGACTTGCAACGAATGATAATATTTTCTTCATATGAAAATCTCCTTTTATATTATAATATTTTTTTGTTAACTGTGAGTTTTCCATAAAATAAAAACACCCCTACTCTCCTAAGAGAATAAGGGCGAAATCAATTTCACGGTACCACCTTACTTTTCGTAAATACGAACTCAATCACTACATTTGAATATATTATATATCCAAAGATAATGTGCATTTATAACGTAATGCACACGAAAAGAGTTTGTTTAAAACTCACTCTTTTTACCATTCAAACCATTTTCATATATCGTCTACATTATGTGCTTACACCTACCCACACTCTCTGAAAAAGTTCTTATATACTACTTATTTGAATATTGGTAATTCTTAACTTGAATATATCTTATCACCATCGGTATTAATTGTCAATAGTTTTTCTAACTTTTTACTAAATTTTTTGAAAATTCTTTTTTGTAAAGGTTTTAATTTGGGCGTTTGTCTATCTAAAAAATACATTTTCCTAAATAATCAATAAAATAACACAAATTTTTTATTTAAAATTATTTTTTTCTAACCACTCGTTTATAATTGATATTGTAACACTTCTAAATTTCGGTGCTTCGTACATATGATCAGAACCTTGAATAATTTTTAATTCAGAATTTTTATAACGTTTCGCTGTAGCTTTTGCGATATTGGGTGAAACCATTTTATCATCTGTGCCGGTTATTACTAGAACCGGTTCTGTTACTTTATCAAAATCTACACTTGCACCTTTTTGTCTATCTAAAAACGGTAATGCCATTTGAAAATATACAAAACCGGACTCCGGAACCAGCTTAGCAAATTCTCTTTCTTTATCATGTAATTCCTGATTATTCATACAGTAATCATAAAAAGCATGCTTATATGGTGGCATAGGCTTTTTCCAAAAACCCCAACGTAAAAAATGTTTATAAAAACAAATTATCATATTTGGATAAAAAGCAAAAATTCCTGTAGCCGGTGCCGTTCCCATAAGTACAATACCCTCTACCTTTGTTCTAACAGCTACTAGTTGTGCTATCAATCCACCGAGTGAATGCCCTAATATTATCGGCGGTTCATTTAAACTTTCTACCAGTTGCACAATATCCTCCACATAATCATTAAGGCTTACCGTTCCGACTTTTTCTTCAACTTCTTTATACGGTAAATCATGGTATCGAAGACTTGGTGTATAAACTCTTAAACCTAGTTTTTCCAATTCCACAGCGAATTCTCCCCAGACACTTCCGTCACACCATGTACCATGAATCAAAACAATATTCTTCATAACACTATCTCCTTTAGTAAATTAAATTTTACACTTATTATACTTTAATTAACAAAAAAATAAAATTATTTTGAGAGTGTTTGAAAAATATATTTTTTGAAAGTATTTATAATTTATAGAACTTTAACAAAATTTTAATATATTTTACTTTTACCAAATGTTAATATTAAATTTAGATAGAAAAATTTTAGTAAAAATCTAAGGGGGGATTAACCACACATCCTCCTGCATTTTTTTAAAACAAGTAGCTTAATAGTCAACAAGAAAAAACAACTTTATCAAAAGTTTAAGTGAAGCATCTCTTTACTAACAATGTTAGTTTTTTCTATTTATTTTATACCATATTTTTCTATATATAAATTTTCAATAATATAAAATAAACTCTATAAATTTATTTCATAATATGATTTACTTTTTTGTTTTACATTTACTGTAACTCCACAGTTATTTTTAAGTTTATTTTAAGTTTTGTACATTTGTAAATGATGTGAGACAAAAAAGTAAAAAATAAATACTGGATATAATAGAATTACATAGAAGCTAGCTTCTATGTAAACCGTATGAAGCCCCCGACGTAAATTACATTATTTGATTAGATTTGCCAGCTTTAATTCCTTAGAGAACATTTCAGATTTCTAAAACTTATTTGTCAAGGATTTGAAAAAGGCGTAGCCCTTGTCCTTGACAAATAAGTTGTGAAATCTATTATCTAACAAGGAATTATAAAGCCGGCATATTTTTATAGACTCTTTCCGTAGCTCTTTTCTTTTTTCAACAGGAGAAAGCCAATTTAAAGTCTGCATAGGAAGACGGTTAGAGCGATATAGATACTTTTTCATCTGAGATATAAGATCATCATACGAAAAGAAAGATAAATGCCTGTAAAAACGTTCATTATCATTTCTATGACTACGTTCAACCTTACCGTTATGTCTAGGAGTTCTAGGTCTAATAAGTTGATGTTTAATGCCAAGATTATTACACAATACATCAAAAGGGTGTATTCGTTTAGTATCTTTAAAATGCGTAAATTCAAAACCATTATCAGTTTGAATTATCTTGGGTTTATACCCAAAATAATCAATAGCCATTTTAACAAATTGAACAGTAGAGTATGATGATTGTTCTTTAAAAGGGAAAATAAATCTTTCCCTAGTAGCTTCATCAATGATAGTATATTGATAAAATTTATCAGGAATTTCTCCTACATAACAACGTTTAGGAACATATTTCACATCAAGTTGCCATTTTTTACCAATTTCAGTAGGTGTGTCATAAGGTTTAGGTTTATAAGGAATTACTTTTTTCTTAGTATCTTTATAAAAGCCTAATTTTCTAAGTACTCTAAATAAAGAACAAGGATGTCTTTTATAACCTTTGTTGAATTTAAGTTTAGCATATAATTCAATCATAGAAATATTAGGATTACGTTTAATAAGATTTTTAATCCAAGACAATTCTTCAACTGTATGGGCGTTAGGGTGAATAGAATGAGGTCTATGAGACTTATCTATAAGAGACTCTTTAGTACCGTCATATTTTTTATTCCAACGCAAAAGAGAGGCTTTTGATATTTTATAGCGCCTACAAATAAAGCGGATAGAGTTACCATTTCTATAAGTTTTAACTGCAGCTATTCTTGTTTGTAAAGTATGAGGTATATATCGTTGTGTTTTTTCTATATTTTCTGTTATAATAGTTTTCATAAGAGTAAATTCCTTTTTTTGATTTGTAGGTAACTTCATTATACAGGATTTACTCTTCTTTTTTTTATTATATGTCTCACATCTATTGTAACACTACATTATTTTTAAGTTTATTTTAAGTTTTTATTTGTATTTTTCTGTAAGTCATGGTAATATATTTAGTGAGCAACCTAGTTGTGTATTTTTTTTAAACACCTATTGATAACGATTATCTTTATCGTGATTTCTTTAGAGATTATTTAAAAAAACACACAATAAAGTTTTAAACAATAAATATACTAAGAGAGGTTATCTTAATGAAAAAAAATAATTTATTTACGTTGTTGCTGGCAGGAGTTGTAACAACCGGTATAAGTGCACCTTATACGACACTCAATCATAATAACGTAGCAAATGCTACCGATAAAACTGCCGCTACCAACAAAACTTTAGATATTAAAAATCTAAAAGACGGGGAATACTCATTTGATGTGAAAATCTTAAATTTCAGCAATGGAAAAGCGGCATCGATGGCAGACGGTGCTGTAAAAAGAGAAAACACACGTCTTATTGTTAGAAACGGGCAATATTTTATAAGACTTTCTTTCCAACCGATTGAACATGGTATGGGAAGTCAAAAATTCAGAGGTTACTTAGGTGATTTAAAATATTACAGCGGTGATAAATCTTATGCTGATAGAATGAAAATCGCTGATAATGAATTTAAAGAAGCAACAATAGTAGAAAACTATAACACTAACGAAAAAGATGACTTTTTCGATACTTATAAAAAACACTATCCTTCTCGAACTGCTTATCCTAAAACAGTAGAATATCCTGTTGATAAAAATAAAATAACTGCCGACAATAAATTAATTGCTTTCGGTCAGGTCTACGTCCCTGTTATGGATTCTATTAGCGAGGGTCTTGGAACACAAAACATTATACTAAATCATGATTTTAGTACACTTAAAGTAATTAAAGTAACAGAAGATCCGAAACCTGTTGAACGATATGTTAACATTCATGTTAAAGATGATACTATAGTATCTCCTGTAGTTAGAAAAAATGTTGATACTATCGGAAAATTAGTTCAAGAAAATGGACAAGAATACTTAGTTCTTACCTATTATAGTAAAATAGGTGAAGGAAAAAATAACAACGGTCTTCAAAATATTAAATATGCGGATAAAGCTATTGAAAATGCTAAAGACTCTGATTTAAAAACTCCTACAGAGGTAAAAGTAATTCAAACTTTAAAAACTTCCGAATCCGTTTTTGAAATTTCTCAAGCTAAAATCCCCGTTACCGGTAAAAAAGAAGTTTTTGTTTACGGTGATTTTCAATATCCGGCAGGTATATTCAGAAAATACGGAACCGTCACTTGGGACGATAAAAATGTTAATATCAACAAATCCCCTAAAGTAGATGCTCCTAAACTATTTTCTCTTAAACCTGTAGTACATGGAACTACCGTTAAAAAAGCCGGTGACCCTAAACAAGAATTCGATTTTTCTAAAGATGGTGTTGATTATTCACCATATAACGGTATTAATGGCGATAAATTCAAATTAGCTAATAACTACTTCTTCTCATTAGAAGCTGCATTTGAACGACCTAGTCTTGTGAATACTAAAACTCGTTATTTAAAATATACCTTAGATGGCAGCGAACCGACATTTTCATCACGAGATGCCGTAGCACGTTTCGCTAATGCAAATCCACATAAACCGGAATTTTACTACAACTTAAACATAGATCCTTTTGAAGAAGGTTCTAAAGTACCAACTACCGGTGGAAACTTAACATTAAAAGTAAAAGCATTTAGTGAAGACGGTAAAGAAAGTAGTGAAACAAAAACTTACGTATTACCTTTTGACAAAGAAACACTTGACAAAACAGAAACTACCGTTGACATGGATGGTACCAAGTACAAAGCTACATTATCTTCTGACAGAAAATTCTTACTTGATGAAAACGCACGTCTTGAAGCTACTCCTATTTCTGAAGAAATAATAAATAAAACACTGGACAGCAAGATTAATGAACTAGGCTTAAAAAATGCTAAAACTTTAAAATTAAATATTACTAAAAAAGATGGTTCTAAATTTACTCCTACTACCAAAAACGGTTGGAATATTGATGAAAACCCAATCTTTACTTTAAAACTGGAGAATTATAAAGCAACAACTAATACTCATGCTTATATCTATGAAAACGGTATTCTTCGTCCGGTTCCGACAACAGCAACAGTTTCTAAATCTACTTTGCAATTCAATGTTAACAGCGATGAAGCATACTTTGTTATCGCTGAAAAAGATACAAAAGCATTAACTGAAGAAAAAGTCGCGGAACTTAAAGAAAAAGCTGAAGAAGCGGAAAAAATTCTTGCTGAAACTACCAGCATTTCTACTGCAAAATCTAATTTAGAAGCTGAATTGCAAAAAGTTAAGAAAAAAATTAAAAAAAATAGTTTTACATTAAACGCTGTTCTTCTTCATCTGGAAAACATGGATAAAAATATAAAAATTTTAAAATCTGAAAAAACAACAGATATAAAATACTTACAAAAAAATGCTAAAACTCTAAGTGATATTGTTGATTCTGATATTTTAAAACAATTATTAACACCTGAAAAACTTTCTTCTTTAAATGAGTTAAAAACACGTGTAAATAATTCATTAACAGATACCGAAGCACTATCTAAAAACCTAAAAGACTTGCAAACCGCATTAAATACATTAGAGTACAAGTACCCTACTCAAGATGTTGAGTTCGCTATTAAAAAATTCCATCGCCCGGAAGAAACTTCAATGGCAAATAATGTATTTGTTAACAAAGGAAAATTAATCTTCACTCCAACTAAAACTTACTTGGATATTGATTTAAAAACTATGATTTTCGGTTCAGTACATGCTCATTTATTAGATTTTGATATTTTTAAAGACCAACTTGATGGAGAAAAACTACCATATCATGTCGTTAATAAATACGATGATCTTAATTCGCTAACCGGAGAAATCGGTAACTTTAATAAAAAATTGCTTGTTGAATTAGAAAAAGATGTAAAAACCAGCTATGATGTTCGTGTACCTAATGACGGAATGGGAACTTCAAGACCGGAGGCAAAATTAGTTTTCTCTACCACCATTAATCGTCCTGAAGCGCCAAATGACGAAGAAATGGCAGCAAAAAAACTAAAAGAAGCCGTTGAAAATGCAAAAACTGAGATTGAAAAATTACCTGATTTAACTAAAGAACAAAAAGAAAAATTTGTTAAACAATTAAATGATGCAAAAGATATTAATTCAGCTAATAAAATCTTAGAAGATGCGAAAAAACAAAACGAAGAAAATAAATCCGGCGATAACAACAATAATAACAATAATAACAATAACAACAATAATAACAATAACAACAATAACAACAATAACAACAATAACAACAATAACAACAATAACAACAATAACAACAATAACAATAATAACAATAATAACAATAAACCTACCGATAACGGTAAAAAATTACCTAGTACCGGTATTCATGCTACAGCCACTGCCGGCTTAGGTTTCTTGACACTGCTTTTCGCTTTGGTTCTTCGTAGAAAAAATAATAAATAATTACTAAAAAAGGATATACCACTATTAATTTAGTGTATATCCTTTTTATCACTTTGCGAATCGTCTTCAAAAAAGTGATTTCCTTTGGAGGCTTTTTATAATTGTTTTATCATGGTTTTAACGGTTTCTTCTATATTACCTGCATAGGAAATGGCAGAAATAATTGATACACCATCTATCCCAATGTCTATAATATCTTTAATATGTTGTATATTAATACCGCCTATTGCGACGATTGGCAAATCTTTTGCCAATTCTTTTACTTTGTTTAAGCCGGTATATCCTATTGCACTACCTGCATCATTTTTGGATATTGTTGAAAAGACAGGTCCCACTCCAATGTAATCAACATAGGCTAGTTTTGAATTTTTATACTCTACGGTATTCCCTACTGACAACCCGATAATTGCCTTTGGAAGTAATTTGCGAATTTTTTCTACATCAATATCCTCCTGACCGACATGGACACCATCTGCTTGAAGCTTTATTGCTAAATCAACATCATCATTAATAATAAATGGTACATTGTATTGCTTACATAGGTTTTGGATCGTTCGTGCCATTTGTTCTTTTTTATCACCTTTTAATGCTCCCATACCCTTTTCACGAAATTGAAACATTGTTATACCACCTTTAAGTGCCTCTTCAACAACATCAGGTAGATATTTATTATCACAAGTAGTCGTTCCGCAAATAAAATACAATCGTAAAACTTGTCTATTAAACATACTATTTCACCCTTTTATAATGTGCTATATCTTCGTCCGCTACCGTATATAAAGCGTTAATAAATTCTACTTTATACGTACCCGGTAAGTCTGCACGTGGCATTTTTTCCGCAATTTCTCCGGCAATATTATATGTCAGCAAAGCGGTTTCCAAAGCAACTAACAGATTATCTTCGTCTACTCCGATAAAACTTGCCAATACCGCACCTAAAAGACAACCCGTTCCTATAACCTTAGGCATCATTGCACTACCATTATATATAGTACGAACTTCGCCATTTACCGCTATCGCATCTACTTTGCCCGTCACTACTATCGGAATATTATATTTTTTGTTCGCCAATAACGCTAGCTCCGCTACATTATCTACCGTTGCACTGTCAACGCCTTTTGATTCTATATTCATTCCTACTAAACTGCCGATTTCTCCCGCATTACCACGTATTACGGCTAATTTATGATTACTAATTAAATCATTAACCACTCTTTTACGGTAAGCACTCGCTCCGCAAGCAACCGGATCAAGCACCGCCGGTACTTTATAACGCTCGGCAATCGTTAACGCATCTTTGTAAAGTTGCCAATTCTCATCGGTTAATGTACCGATATTAATAAATAATCCACTCGCATAACGTAATAAATCTTCCAAATCATCTTTATACTCACTCATTGCCGGTGATGCTCCGAGTGCTACCAATCCGTTTGCTGTGAAATTTTTCACAACGTCATTAGTAATACAAATAACCAACGGAGATTTTTCTTTTATTAATTTTATACTACTCATTATATTATTCTCCCTTGTATGCCAAATGGTTAACGGGTCCATTCCCATGCCCTATCCCCGGTGCTTCGGATATCGCCGTTGATATAAATTTTTTAGCTGTTGCCACCGCTTCAACCAAATCACGCCCTTTTGCCAACTCCGCTGTAATGACCGCAGAAAATGTACAACCTGTCCCATGTGTATGACGTGTATTTACACGTTCGCTTAAAAATATATGACGTGAACCGTCTTTGGTAAACAAATAATCCGTAGCATTACCTGTAAGATGACCGCCTTTAATAACAACCGACTGACATCCCACTTCCGATATAATAAATTTTCCTGCTTTATTAATATCCGACTCCGTTATTATTTCAAAATTTACTATTTCTTCTGTCTCCGGAATATTCGGTGTAATAACCGTAGCTAAAGGTAAAATTTCTTGTTTTAAATTTCTTCTTGCTTTATCATCTATAAGTTTATCTCCACTTGTGGCTACCATAACCGGATCAACTACGTACAGATGATTTTTCGGTATATATCGTTTTATTAATCTCATCATATCAGCATTAGCTATCATTCCGGTTTTAATAGCGTGGGGTGCTATATCGTTAAATACGCTGTTCAACTGTGCTTCTATCGTTTCCAAATTCAGATGTTGAATATATTGAACACCCAAAGTATTTTGGGCAACAACACTGGTTACTACCGCCATACCATAGACACCACGTGCCTGAAATGTTTTCAAATCTGCCATAATACCCGCTCCTCCTGTCGGGTCTGTGCCGGCTATCGTCAACGCAATATTTAACTTACTCATTATTCTTTCAACTCCCAACATTCTTGTGTATATGCCATATTAAAGAATTTTCTTTCATGTTCGCAACTTTCCAAAAAATTTTTAATAAGTCGTTTCCTATCAGCAATAGACATATGCTCAGCTAAACGATTAATTATTCTATAATACCAATGTAAACAATCTTTTGCCAAATCTCCGGCATAGAACTCAACCCAAAATTTTAACGGGTGATCATCTGCCAATTTATTTTCTGCCAAAATTTTCTCTGCTATTTTCGCATAAATCCATGGGCACGGTGCCATAGCACTAAGTGTTTCTGCCATACCGAAAGCATAGGCATTATAATACATATGCTTTATATAATGATCAGCCGACGGATACCACTCACCACCTTTAATAATTTCATTGTAATCACGTCCTATATAATCGGCTAAGTTTTTATGAGCGGCAATTTCTTCATTTAAAACAAAATTTATTTGACTTAAAAAGAAATTTTTTTCATCTTTATTATCACTTTTTGCCAGTAATAATGCGTAAATATCGCTAAAATTAGCTAAATACAACGCATCCGCTTTTAAATAATGAACAACTGCTTCCTCTGATAAATCAGCATGAATTAATCCTTGAATAAAGCCGTCATAATAAATTTTATCAATAATCGGTAGTGCCTTTTCTTCCATTATATCTGTAATTTGTTTCATCAATATATCCCCCTCAGTATTTTATTTGATTATAAACACAACCTAAAAAACTCCCAAACGTAGTGCATGGGAGTTAAAAAGTGTATTAATATTTACATAAAAAGACAAATTTTTATCACATTTCCTACGCTAGCATTATCTAGTTCAGGTCAAAGGGTCTAACATTTGTTATCTCAGCCTAAAGGCACCCCTAGTGCTTATATTTAATTTACCACCCTATCGTAACAGACTTTTTTAAAAATGTCAATCTTAATGCAATCGTTTTATTTATTTTTATATATCACTTAAATCATTGAAAATTATCTTTATTTTTATAATAAAACAAAGATAATAACCTTATATTTTACTGAAATTATATATTTTTTTAAATAAATTAAGAATGATTATCATTTTCTTCTTTATTTTTTACAGATTTTATAATATAATATTGCTTAGCGATTTTTAAAAAATCGATTACATATAAATAAGGAGATTTATCAATATGAAAAACAACACATTATTAAAAGTTCTTTCTGCTACGGCAATTTTCTCTGCAATAGCAGCCATAGAAGCCTACAATCAGGACGAACTTGCATACGCTGCGGAAGATAGTGCTATTCATGCTACAACAGGAGTAAGCACACCCAACACCACTCCGAAAGTACAAACTACCGCTACTACTTCGACTACCACTAAACAAGATGGTAAAAACTTAAAAAATGATGGAGGTAAAAAAGTTACAGCTGACAACTACGAGGCTGCTACATATAAAAACCCGAATAAAGACAGAGAGGTTGATTCAAAAACTGTAAAAAAAGAATTTCCACTTAATGTCCAAGGGCATCTAAGAAATGCAAACAATAATGATGAACCGTCACTATATGAACCGGCATTAGATAACAATGTTAAAGTCGAAAAAATCGGTAATAAATATAAATATACGTTTAGAATTAAACCGGGAATTACCGACGTCGGCGGAGAATTTTACAATTTTGAATTAAGTAAAATTATATCAAGATAAGGTGCTGGAATTAAAAACATTAAGCGAAAAACAACGTATTAAAGAAGCATCTATTACATCAGATAAATTATTGGATAAAATTCAATTAGACGGTACTTCTAAATATCCCGACGGACGTGATATGTCTCACTTTGTCACATTGCAACTGTATTACGAAACTGCTCGTAAATGGGAAGACAGACCTATCGTTGAAAAAGATGGTTCTACTGAACCGATTACTCCAAAACCTACTAAACCTGTAAAACCGGAAAAACCTAAAGAAGAACCTACCCCGGCTAAACCTATTGCCGAAGACCACGAAGCTGAGGCTAATAAAGTGCCTAATACTTTCCCGACCACAGTAAAAGGAGAACTTAACGGGAGAAATCGTGATGATTCTTCTATTTATTCTAACGCTTTTGTTAAAGATGTAAAAGTTGAAAAAATTGGCAACAAATATCAATATACTATCCAAGTAAAAGAGGGAACATCGTCTAATATGTTGCTTCGTAACAAACCGTTTACCCTTTCTAAAATTTATTATAAAGGTAAGGAAATAACACTTACTGAAATAGATTCAACCACTAAATTATATGAGGGTAAAATTATTACCGATAGTTTATTGGACAAAATTCAGCTGGATGTTATCGTTAATGTAAGGGTAAAAGCCGGTGCAAAACCTCGTTATGAAGATAGAACGACGGAAACTACTTTGGCTTTAAACTTCCCGATGGTAGAAAAAGCTGACAGTCCTTATAATAGCGTTCCGGCTAAACTTCTTAATGCCAATACCGATAATCTTTCTATGGGAAATCCGGCCTTAGTTAGTGAAAAAACTCGTGTTGAAAAAATCGGTGATACATATCACTACTACGTAACATTTAAAGACTTACATGTAGGACCTATTGTAGGTAATGTAAGTCGTCTTACAGTTAACGGTAAAGAGGCGGAAGTAAAAGACCTTGGTGGTAATGACCATGAAAAACAATATCATTTCACCAGCTCTGAAAAATTAACCACTGCACCTGTCACTATGGATATTTCTGTCGGTGGAAAATTATTCCATGCAAATACGCCGGCACGTCTATCGTTCGACTGGTCTAAAGCTACTCCTTTAACTAAAGAGCAAGTTCCTAATAACAAAGAAGATAATAAACTTCCAAAAGAACAAGAACCCGGCATTAAAGATAAAAACAAACTGCCTAAAGAAGAAGATAAACAAGAAAATAATACTAAAGAAGATAATAAAAAAGTTGAACAAGAAACTTCTATTAAAGAAAAAGATAAAAATAAAACAGATAAAACTTCTCAACTTGGTAGCAATAACTTAAATAATCAAAGTTCTGTCGGTAATATTTCAAATAATAAAAAAGTATTACCTAATACCGGTATTGCAACCGCTACCTTTAGCGGACTTGGTTTCTTAACTCTTCTTTCTGCATTAATTTTTCGCAGAAAAATTAATAAGTAGTAAATAATTTTATTAGAGTAGTGTAGGTTTTACATTACTCTAATATTTTTTAAGTTAAAGATACTAAAAGAATTAATAATGATTATCATTTACTACTTTATTTTTTGTTATTTTTATACTATAATAATAGTTAAGTTAAATAAAATATAAAAAATAAAAGGAGATAATAGATATGAAAAAAAATAATCTATTAAAAGTTTTTTCTGCCGCTGTTATTGTATCCACATTATCAGTGACCGAACTTTCTAATGTGCAAATACCTGCAAAAGTAGCAACAGCTGCTGAAAATACACCTAGTTCAGCTGTGTATGATATTCCTGTTAAACTGATGAACTATTATACACCTAATAAGCTATCTATGGGTAACGCTGCAATGGTAAAAGCTACCGTACAAAAAATAGGTAATCAATTCAAATATACTGTAATACTAAAAGATATCACATTTTTAGGAATGAGTGACGGAATCAGAAAATTCTGGGTTGAAGGAAAAAAAATACCTCTTAAATCTATAACTTATCCGGATCCTAATGTTAAAAATCCTGTTCAAGTGGAATTTATGAGTCCTGCACTTAAAGATTCTTTTGATGTAGAAGTATTTGTTAATGCTATGGAACAAATTATGCCGGGTGCCGGTCGTCAAAAAGCAAAACTCACTTTTGATACTTCAAAAGTCCCTTCTTCAATAAATGATCTTACTTCTGAAGAAACAAAAACTGAAGAAATTCCATATAAAACTACAAAAGTAGAAAATCCTAATCTTGAAAAAGGAACTGAAAAAGTCAAAACACCGGGTAAAAAAGGTGTTAAAACTGTTGTCTATACAGTAGTTACTAAAGCTGACGGTACTCAAACAAAAACTGTTAAATCAGAATCCATTACGCAACAACCTGTTGACGAAGTAATTGAAGTCGGTACAAAAGTTGTACAACAAAATAATCAAATTCAACAAACAGTTGTTAAATCTGGATACGTTGTACCTATAAAGTTACTTAATTATTATGAAAACAACAAATTATCTATGGGGCATGCTGCTATGGTAGATGCTTTTGTTTATCAAGAAAATGGTGTATATAATTATGTTATAACTATGAAGGATATTACTTTCTTAGGTCAAACAGACGGTGTTAGTGCTTTTTGGGTTAACGGTAAAAAAGTTGACTTGTATGAAGTAAAAATACCGGGACTTCTTCACCCTAAACAAGCTGTTTTCACTAGCACTAAAAAACTGGACAAAGTAGAAGTTGAAGTCTTTGTTAATACCATGGAAAAAATTATGCCGGGAGGCGGTCGTAAAAAAGCTATTCTTACATTTGATTGGAGTAAAGCTAAATTAGATGAGCGTACAGTCCCTACAAGTTCAACTCCTAAGGTTGATGGTGGTATCGGCGGTCCATCAGATAATGGTGGTCGAGTTGATAACAGCATACTACCTAGAACCGGTTTAGAAACGTCTTCTTCTCTATTAGCAGGTGCTATTACATTAATGGGTGCTGTTTTACTTGGTAGAAGAAAACAAAAATAATAATTAAATATAGTTAGTAGCCCCGCTCTTATTTTGGCATGTTACTACTAACTCTAAAAGCGGGAAAATTTATTCCCGCTTTTTATTTTTGAAAAGATATATTTATTTAGAAAGTGAGTAATAATAATGAAAAAAATATTGAAATTTGTTGCAATAACAATTACTACTTTAGCGTTTATTGTAACATCAAGTAATGTTCAGTTAAATCATAAAGTACAAGCTGCAGATAAAGTTTATAATGTTCCGATTGAGCTATGGCATTCTGAAAATACCGGGCGTTTATCGATGGGAAATAAGGCATTAGCTACACATGCTACCGTTAAGGTTCACGATAATAACACCTCATCAATTACCGTTCAATTCGTTCCGATGGATTTTAATAATATGCACGGTCATTTACTATCATTAAGCATTTATTCATCACCGATTTTTTCCGGTAAATTAACTCCGGCTTCTGTCGTAAGCACCTATAACGATACTAACCTTGACGGTGGAACCAGTACCTACCCTAGCAATTTAAGTTTTGACTTTGGAACTGCTAAACCCGATAAAGTCGGAGTTAGAGTTTCTGTTGATGCTATGAATAAAATTATGGGTGGCGACGCTTCTCAAAATGCTATTATAAAATTTAACTGGTCAGCTGCAAAACTGGTTTCAGGTACTGAAGACGGTAATGCCGATAAAGATAAGAATAAAAAAGAAGAAAACAAAGATACTGAGAAAAAAGATGAAAATAAAGCACCGGAAGGGTTTGTTACTAAGAAATTAGAAGATTACTTTAAAGAAGATCAAAAAACTAAAAACACCGGTGTTTATAACCTTGATATAACAGGCTCTTACCTAAGCCCATTAACCGGAATTACCGCTGACGGCGGAACTAAAAATGCCGCAATCGGTGAAGGTATGGTTCAAGGAGTTATATCTCCCGTTAATTCCGGCGGGAACTTAAACGATGCTCTTAAAAATCAAAAAGCGGGTGGAGAAAAACGTTGGTCTAAAGCCTTATTACAACGAACTAAAGATGGAAAATTATATGCTACCGTTAGAATTCACTTAATGAACTGGGTTCAACGTAGTAAAGAGCAAGGACCTTTTATTAAAGTATTGCAAAAAGACGGAGAATTTAAACAAGTTACAGCCACCGAAACAAAAGTTAATATTGAACAATATAAAGACAGCTATGTTGACTATCGTTTTGAAGTACCGAATGAAAACTTCTTAGCGATGGTTCAAATGTATGTAGAACCTATGAATCGTCCGGTTAGATTTTTCGTTGAAGTAAATACCGATACCATTCAAAACGGAAACGGTAATCTTGATATGGAAGTAATAAAAGAAAAAAATTACCTACCGTACTACCTTGGCGGCGGTGCTGTTGTTCTTGTACTAATCGCCGGCATCTTCATTGGCGTTAAAAAACGTAAAAATAATGTAGTTACCGAAAACCCTACCGAAGAAATCAAAGAAGAAAACGAATAAGAGGTCATAAAAATATGAAAAAAAAATTATCACTATTATTAACGATTCTTTTGAGTTTTTCACTGATTTTAACTGCTTGTTCTTCCAACAAGAACGCTAACACAACCGGAGATGAACCAAATATTGCTGATAAGGCTTTTAATGAAACTATTGACCTTACGGGAGTTAACAAAGATAAAAAATCCGAAGAAGAAAACGGTAAACGTGTTGTAATGGATTCTGTGGCTCTTTGTCAAGTTGCAGATGTTCTTGATATTAAACTTGCGGGTATTCCTACAACAAGATTAGGTCATATGCCAAAAAGATATGAAAACACCGTTCAAATCGGTTTGCCTATGAATCCGAATATGGAAGTAATTAAATCAATAAATCCGTCAATCGTTTATTCACCTGACAGTTTACAAGATTGGATTAAAGAAGGATTTGAAAAAAATAATATTCCATACAAGTTTGTTGATATTCGTAGTGTCAGCGGTTTATATTCTGTAACAGAAGATTTAGCCAAAGAGTTTGGAAAAACTGAAAAATTTAACCAACTAAAAAAAGAACATGATACATTTTTTGCAGAGTTTAATAAAAAAATAGCCGACAAAAAGAAACCTAAAGTATTAGTTTTAATGGGATTACCCGGCAGTTACATGGCTGCTACCGAAAAATCATATGTGGGTAATTTAGTAAAACTTGCAGGTGGAGAAAATATTATTAAAGGCTCTGAAGAATTTACACAATTAAACTTAGAAACTGCACTTAATGAAAAACCGGACTATATTTTACGTACGGCACATGCTATGCCTGAAACTGTAATGGAAATGTTCAAAAAGGAATTTGAAACAAATAAAAGCTGGTCACACTTCGATGCAGTTAAAAATAATAAAGTAATTGACCTTGATAATTCCATATTCGGCATGACCGCTACATATGACTATCAAAAAGGTCTTAATAACTTATACCAAGTATTTTATGGAAATTAATGTTACCAATCCGGAAGTAGCATATGCCTCTTCTGGATTTTCCTAATAATCACTAAATATATTTATAAATTTTTACAATCAACTTTATTTATTCGCATTTAGAAAGGAGGAAGTTATGTTGCGTAATAAAAAAATAATCTCTTTTATTGTTCTTGTCTTGTTATTGCTGACAACAATATTTGTTTCCGCAAACAGCGGTAGTATTAAGGCGGGTGTTTATGAACTTGTTGTTGGAATTTTTAATAACAAATACGCTAATGTTAATGCTATTGTAGATGTACGTTTTCCCCGTATTATTATTACGATTTTAGTGGGAGCGGCTCTCGGTGTTAGTGGTTTACTGCTTCAAACCGTCTTAAAAAATCCGCTCGTTGACCCAAGTATTATTGGAGTATCCAGCGGAGCTAACTTATTTTTATATCTTGGTATTGGACTATTTCCCCAATTATTAATGTTCAAAACAGTTTTTTCTATTATAGGGGGGATAATTGGATTTATTATTATCTATTACCTTGCAGGTCATACTAAAAATAATGTCAAGATCATTCTTATCGGTATTGCTATCAGTTATTTCTTTACAGGAATATTAAGTAGTATACAGTATATTACTCAATCAAGTCCGTCTACATCATCAGCTGCTAAAACCGTTTCCCTTGGAACTAAAAACTGGGAAGATGTGCGACTTCTTTTAATATGGATTCCTGCGTTATTAATTATCAGTTTGTTTTTAGCAAAACTATGTAATATTTTTACACTTGATGACAATATTATTGCTTCACTCGGAATTAACATTAACAATATACGTTTACTTATTTCATTTGTTGCAGTAGCACTTGCCTCTGTTGCAACTGCGGTTGCCGGTGTTTTAGTATTTTTAGCACTTATAGTACCACATATCGCAAAAATTATTATCGGGCGTAATCATCTCTACACAATACCTTTTAGTGCTGTTTTAGGTGCATTTGTATTACTACTTTTTGATACTTTAGGACGTGTGGTGTTTGCCCCTGTAGAAATCCCTGCGGATCTAATTATGATGATTATTGGTGGCCCTGCATTTATTATTCTTGTTAAGAGAGGGGTTAACTAATGGAACATATTATTGAAATTAATAATTTATCATTCAAATATAATAATGACACCGTGATTTTTAATAATCTGTCATTAGCTATTGAAAAAGGAAAAATTACCACCCTACTCGGTAAAAATGGTTGTGGTAAAAGCACTTTAATTAAAATACTGGCAAAAAATCTTCCTTATCATAGTGGTAGTATTCTCTTGGAAAACAAAGAATTAAAAAATTATTCTTTAAAACAATTGGCAAGTTCACTTTCCATAGTTTATCAAAAAAATGAAACTCCTAAAGAAATTACAGTCTATGACATGGTCAGCTTTGCTCGACTTCCATATCAAAATATCTTTTTCTACAGAAAAACACCGGAAGATATAGAAAAAATTGATTTTGCATTGGAACAAACCAATCTTACCGATTATAAAGATAAACGTGTTGATGCTTTATCCGGCGGTCAATTACAACGTGTTTATATTGCGATGTGCCTTGCTCAAAGCACCGATATTATAATACTTGATGAACCGACAACATTTCTTGATATTAAATATCAAAAATCAATTATGACGTTGGTAAAAGAGTTGAATGCACGTTTCGGTATAACTATTATTATGGTGCTTCATGATATTAACCAAGCGTTGACATACAGTGATAATATTATAGCATTGCATAATGGCATGGTAGTAAAACAAGATAAAGCAAGTGAATTTTATAATACAAAGCTGCTAAATACCATTTTTGATGCTGATATACAGATTAAAGATAAAACTGTTATTAGCTGGTAATACTTAAAAACCTAGAAAATCTCTAGGTTTTTTAAAATTTTTACCTAGAAAATACGTATTTTTTTACTTCTCATATCTAATAATTTCCCAATTAAGGAGTAAGGATCGACTTAAAAGTTGTAATCTCAACTATTCTATAAAGTCACTCCTATTTATATCTCACTATATTTTATTGTAAAAAATGTAGTTCTTTAAACTTTACTCCGCTGAAAATTACTGCTACAATAAAAATAGTATATACTATTTAAAAAGAGGAATTGTATGAATACGAAAGAGAAAATTTTAATAACCGCACGAGATCTTATTTACGAAAATGGTTATGCAGGAACTTCTGTCAATGATATTTTAGTAGCTGCTAATGTCGGCAAGGGGCAGTTTTATCATTATTTCGAATCAAAACATGATATCGCTTTAAAAATTATTGAGTTAAATATTTCTGAGTGGGAACAAAAACTTTTTAAACCTATTTTAATGAGCAACAATAATCCTGATAAAATATTTTGCGATATGATTGATTGGTTTTCTAAGGCACAAGAATCGGGAAAGCCGGTATTTCATGGTTGCCATATAGGAAATCTAATTGTCGAATTTTCTGCTAAAGAAGAACATTTTAGAACTTTATTAAGTGATTTATTGCTTACTTTTGCTGATTTAATCGCAAAAAATTTAATGGAATTAAATAACAACAGTTTTAATACCTATAATGTAGCTTTTAACGAGGCAAAATTTATTATTGCTGTAATTCAAGGAAATACTCTTCTCCTTAAGGCAACACAAGACATAAATGTTTTCAAAGATAATTTGAATTTACTAAAGAATAAATATCTTAAATAAAAATGATGACAGTCACATAAAACGACTGTCATCAGGTTAACCTTGTAGAATATTCTTATGTTCGATAAAATCAACCATAGAATAAATTAGAAATTATATAAAAGAAAGTATTTGTACCTACTAGTAGGTACAAATACATATTATCATTTTATTACTCTTTTGTCAATATTCTTATATATATTTTACAAATATTTCCGCAATAATTAGGTAGTGATATGAACCCCCACAACTAACTTGAACTAATCCTGAAATTATTTTATCCTTTTTCAAAAGGAACAACCAAAATTACTTTTGATTATTTTTTTAAAATAATCTTCTCAACGAAATTAAAGGCTTGTTTCTGACTATTTTTTCGTTGCCGATAAACTTCCTCATTTCTTTAAGACATTTTCCGGCATTTTTTACTACAAAATTAAAACTGCCATCTTTTTTAGTATCTATAAAAAATCCTCGAATATATTTATCTTTGAAAAATATTTGCGCTCTTACCCTTTCGATTTGCTCCCACGGTATTTGGATATAGTCTTCAGGGTTACGATGATTATAAAATTCTATAGCTTTATCTCCTACTAAAATATCACCATGTTTATTACCTATTCCACCCGATAAAAAATTAGCCTTTGTATTGTAAACTACTTTAGTATTTATAGACATTGCCATAAAAACACCTCCTTTATTTATTTTTTCTCCAATAACTTCGTATTCCTGTTAGTGTTATTAATACTATTATAAACATAAATATATAATTTTTAATACTGAAATACTTTGATGCTTCCGTTTTTATAACTTCGATCTTTTTATCAATATTATTATTCTTTTTAACAACTTTGTTATGTTCTTCAAATTTTTCCAAGTCGTTATTGCTGATTTTTGTATTTTTTACCGCAACATAATAAATATATTTCAAATCATTTAACGGTTTTATTTCTTCTACCGCTGTATTGGAAATATCCAAACTTGCCAAATTACCTGCGGTGGCTAGTGGAGAAATATCTTTTAATCCCAAATTATCATTAAGCATTAGACGATATAAATATTTCTTGCCGTACAATGCTCTTATATCTTCAATACTGTTTTTGTATAACAATAACTCTTCCAAATTTTCTAGTTTTCTTAGTGGGCTTATATCTATTATATTATTTCTATCTAAATATAAAATTCTTATATTGTTTAAGCTCTCAAGCGGAGTTAGATCTTTTATTGAATTTTCTTCTGCAATCAAACTTTCCAATTTTTTCGCATTTTTTAAAAATGTTATATTGTCAAAACCAATTCCTGAAATATTTAAACTCCTTATATTGTCCAGTTTTAAGTTATTCGGGACATAATCTTTTAAAGCTCCGTTTATTGAAATATCCAGCGACTCTACATTTAATTCATTAAGAAAATCTAAATTATTCATTAAATTTTTTCTTAATGACAGTTGTTTTAATTTCTTTAGCTGTGCCAAACTTTTTGTATCTTTTATTTTATTATTAGTTAAATTCAAATCTTCTATTTCTTTAAGATTTTCGAGTGGCGATAAATCTTCAATAAAATTATTGGATAGATTCAATGTTTTTAAATTTGTTGCATACTCTAACCCTTTTAAAGAAAAAATATTCATCCACGGTAATGACAAACTTGTAAATTGTTTCATCATTCCTACAGTAATATCTTTTCCTTTATAATTTTTATCAATATGAAATTTATAATATTCCAATAATGATTCTTTTAAATTCAAATCTTCAAAGTCTATTATTTGTCCACTTTCTTCCTTTGATAAATCCTTTTTTCCGAACGGAACGTAAATATCACCGGCAGAAACGATTTTTGTATTAAACTGTGAAGTCATTAAACTCAAAGTTGCAATCATAAAAACACTACACATTACTTTTTTCATTTTGTTCCTCTTTTATTTTTTATATGTTAATATTTTATTTTTAACGACAACTAATCCATAAGCCGCTAAGGGTAGAAGAAAAACAAAATACGGAAAAACATATCTGCTCTTCGCTTCCCAAATCATATGGAATAGAGTTCCACCTACAAATGCTATCGGTATAAGTGCATATACTTCCTGTTTACGTCTATATATTACTACCGAAAAAACAAAGGTGAATATATAAATAAACACTTGAAATATCTTCATTAAAAAGTTTAAGAAACTATGTGTTTCATTAAAGTAAATCTGTTTAACAAAAAAATCTTTAACCTTTTCCAGTTGTGTTTCACTGTCAAAATTACGCTGTGGTGCCGTCACCAATAAACTTTGAAACGTCGGTTCTATAAATTGATTTTCATATTTTCTCTTATAAAAATCCAGTGCATAACTAGGATTTTCTTTAAAAACATTTAATCTTTGTTTAATAGAATTTTTTGCGATTTCTTTTATTCTTTCATCATTATATTCTTCTTCCGGCATAATATCATAGTTAAATCTATTCCACCAACCTGCTTCTCTTTCACCTTCCTGCATACCCATAGCAATCCAAGTTATTTTATTTACTCCGCTAGAAATTTCCCTTTGCGATTTCACCTCGTAATAATTATAAATAATACTTTTACCTGCTATCATTACAAAAAGACATGAAATAATAAATAATGGTATCTTTTTGTCTTTTTTCTTAATAAAGTACACCATCGCAACACTAAAAATCGCCAACATATGAATAATATTATTACCTATCAAAATAATCGAAAGATTAAGTGCAAATAAGCTGATAACCAACATATACCATTGTTTTTGCTTTGTATACTTTATAAAATAATAATAAGCTACAAGTGTTAAAAACATTCCCGGCAATATACCATAAACAAATGCTACATAAAAAACTAAAGGAAAACACAATGCACCAAGAATAACTACAAGATAATTTGTATCTTCATCATCAAATAATATATTAGATATTTTATATAACATCATTATGATAAAACTTATCGAAAAACTTTGCATAATATACAAAATAAATGTTGCTCTTCCAAAAAGATTAAGTATTATTTGGAATATAAAAATAGTCGTTATTTGGTGTGAGTATATATATAAATAATTATTTCCTTTATCAAGCCCACTATAATTACCACGAATAAAGTTGTTTGTTTGATCAATAACATTAAATGGATCAAACTGTACATAATCACGTCGTAAAATTGCGAATAATATACTCATTATAAAAGCATAAATCATTACAATAAGTACCAAACGCTTTACACTAATAATTTTTTTTAGATATTTTGTACACATTAAGATAACTATACTAAATATTACGAGAAAAATAATATTTAGTATAGTATTATCTTGTTTATAATATAATGTTTCTTGATAATCTCTTGGAAATATTGCTGTTTTTGTTAAAACTAATAGTGTATTAAATCCCATTAATAAAAAGAATATAATGGCTATTACTTTTATTAAAAAATTAGCAATTTTAGATAATATTTCCTTACTCATAGATTATTCCTTTGTTTCTTCGTTTAAAAATTTTTCAATAATAAAGCGTGGACGCTCTTTTGTTTCAAGATAAATTTTTCCTACATATTCGCCAACAATTCCCAGAGAAATCATAATCATCCCTCCGATAAACCACATTGAAATCATTGTACTTGACCAGCCCGGACGTGCAGAACCTGCAAAATAGCTGTATAATGTGTAGAAAAATACAATCACCGCTATAAAAATCATCAACATTCCACCGACTGTAATAAAACGAATTAGTTTTACCGACAATGACGTAATTCCCTCAAAAGCGAATGCAAGCATTTTTGACAACGGATATTTACTTTCCCCCGCAAAACGCTCCGCACGTTCATAAGTAACAACATCTGTCGGATACCCGATCATAGGAACGATACCGCGTAAAAATAAATTAACTTCTTTAAATTCTGCCAAACCTTCCAAAGCACGTTTGCTCATTAAGCGATAGTCAGCATGGTTAAACACCGTATTAGCCCCTAATTTTTCCATCATACGATAAAAGGCTTCTGCTGTAAAACGTTTAAAAAATGTATCGGTTGTTCGAGCTGAACGTACTCCATAAACAATATCACAACCGTCATAATATTTTTTTATCATTTTATTCATGGCATCAATATCATCTTGAAGATCCGCATCCATTGAAATACTCACATCACAATAATCTTTTACCGTCATAAGTCCGGCTAAAAGTGCATTTTGATGTCCACGATTACGACTTAAGTTTATTCCGCTGAATAACGGATTATTTTTGTGTAATTTTTCTATCATTTCCCATGTTTTATCTTTTGAACCGTCATTCACCAAGACAACTCGACTATCTTCGGCAATCAAGTTTTCCTCTATCATAGTGTTCATTTTTATTTCTAAACGTTTTGCCGTTTCGTTTAATACCTCTTCTTCATTGTAGCAAGGTATTACCACATATAGTTTTTTCATTACTAATCTCCTAATTACTTTTTACTAATCGCTTTATTAAGTCTATTAAGCAAAGCTACGTTTTCTTTAGTTTCTTTTATGGGTAGCATATATATTTCATCTACCTTCTCATTATCGAACTCTCTTAGAATATTATATAAATTTTTATTCGATTGTTCAATATTTTTTTCGTTGTTCGCAAGAAATTTTACTACTACCGGTAAGTCTTCTACTTTTTTTTCATTATCACTATAAGTTATTAAACCTGTTTTTTTATTTTTTGTTTTTAAATATTCTATCAATTTGTCTAAAGTATCATGATAAACTATAAGTTCCGCTTCCGGTGAATAGTGTCGGTACTTCATTCCCGGCGCTATCGGGGCTTTAGTTTCAGTCATTATTTCGTCATTATATTTTACACTGCCTGTACCTAGTACAACTTCAATATTTTCTTTTGTTATCTCTCCGGGTCTTGCTATAACGAGCGGTGTTCGTGTACAGTCAATCACCGTACTCTCTAACCCAAATTCCGCTTGTTCATCTTCGATTATTACCTCTATTTTCCCGTTCAAATCATGGTAAACATGCGAAAAACGTGTCGGTGACGGTTTCCCGCTGGTGTTGGCACTCGGTGCTGCAAGTAATATACGTGTTTCTTTTAAAATATTTCGTGCCGTTTTATTCGACGGCATTCTTACCGCCAATGTTTTTAACCCTGCACTAGCTTTTTTTGATATATTGTTATTAACTTTTGCATTTAAAATAAGGGTCATCGGGCCAGGCCAAAAATACTCTGCTAATTTTTTTACACATTCATCTGAATAATCAACAATATTATCCAACTGGCTAATTTCATAAAAATGGATAATAAGCGGATTGTCACTCGGTCTTCCCTTAGCAGTATAAATTTTTCCAACCGCCTCATCTTTAGTTGCATCAGCACTTAATCCATAGACCGTTTCTGTCGGAATAGCAACTAATTTATTTTCATTATAATATTGTTTTAATTTTTTATAAATACTCTCCTTATCAGTGCTTGTATTTATATTAATTATTTCCGTTTCCATATATTCTCCTTACATTATTAGGTGAAATTCAGACTAATTATTTTAATTAATAAAAGTCATAATATCACTATAAATATTGTAATAGCTATAATTAATACATAGCTTAAATAATCATATTTTTGATAATGTAATACCTTGTATCGTGTTCTTTTAGCTGTTGTATTATAGCCCCGCACTTCCATTGCCGTTGCCAGTTCATCAGCCCTTTTAAGAGTAGCTATAAACAACGGGATAAGTATAGGAATAATTTTTTTTGTTTTTTGGAGTATATTCCCCTCATTAAAATCTGAACCGCGTGATACTTGAGCATTAATTATTCTATTAGCTTCTTCCAAAATCGTTGGAATAAAACGCAGTGAAATAGATAAAACTAAGGCGAAAGTCGAAATAGGTACACCAATTTTATTTAAAAATCCAAGACTTTTTTCTATTGCGTGGGTAATTTCCGTTGGAGAAGTTGTCATCATAAAGACTATCATAATCATTACTACCAACGAAAAACGACAGGTAATAAGTATTATACCGTACAACGCACCGCTGTATAATACAAAACCGTAATACTCAATTAACTTTTCCCCCGTTCTATTAAACACCAAGTGTATTAGTGATGTAAAAAAGATTAATACACTAACCGATTTGATACTGAATATTAATTGCTTTAATGTTGTTTTAGATAAGTGTACACTTATTATCAATATTATAAATAATATCAAAAATTCTACAATATCAGTTGCTATAAATACATCAACTAAATACACCGTTACAAAAAACAGTTTTAGTCGCGGATCTAAATTATGAATAACTGTTCCTAGCGGTATATATTTACTAATTAATGAATTATTCATCTTTAGCCCTTTCCAGTAATAATTTTATGCCCTTTGTTAAATCAGAATATTTTCTTGGGAATAACCCTATGTCTATTCCCTGATTTTTTAATTTATTATACATTTTTAATACTTCCGGCAATTCCAGTGCATTTTCCGTTAATATCGTTTTATTGGTAAAAAGTTCTTCCGCACTTCCGCTAAACACTACTCTACCTTTTTTCATTACAAAGACCTTATCGGCATACTCAAGCACATATTCCATATTATGTGTTACTAAGACAATTGTCATATTTAACTGTTCTTTTAATTTACTTATAAGTTTCATAATCTCTGTTCTGCTTTTATAATCAAGTGCTACCGTCGGTTCATCAAGTATCAGTGTTTTAGGCTTAAGTGCCAAAACACCGCAAAGAGCGATTTTTCTCATCTCTCCGCCGGATAGTTCAAATGGCGATTTATCCAAATATTCTTCACTAAGTCCTACCAGATTAATTAATCTTTTTGCACGATTTATCGCTGTTCGTTCGTCAACACCGTAGTTTAACGGAGCAAAAATAATATCTTTTAACACAGTTGTTTCAAATAGCTGTTGTTCGGAAAATTGGAAAAGTACAGCTACTTGTTCTCTAAGATTACGTAATGTTTTTGCCAGTTCTTTACGTTCTTTTTTATTTTTTGCTTGTCTTAAGACTGTCGTACCGACCGTAACTTCTCCCGTGCTTGGTACCAATAAACCGTTTATATGTTCTATTAGCGTCGATTTTCCACTGCCCGTCTTGCCTACGATAACAGTATAACTGCCGTCTTGTATATCTATATTGATATTTTTTAGTACCTTTCTTTCGTAAGGGGTTTTTTCATTATAATTATAATCTACGTTTTTAAAACTAATTTGCATAATTTATCTACCACGCTCTTTTCGCTATCTGTTACTGTAAATATATCGCTATTTGTATATTCATTTAGGTTTCGTTTAAATTTCTCAAGAAAAGGTACTTCTAAATGATAATTTTCCAATATTAGGGCATTATTATATAAACTATTATAATCTCCTTTATATACTATTTCACCTTCTTTTAAAATAATTATATTATCAGAATAGATGCTTTCTTCCGCATCATGCGTTATCGAAATAATCGTCAATTTTTGCTCTTTGTTAATTTTTTTTATATATTTTAATACATAACTTCTTGCCCCCGGATCAAGCATACTTGTCGCCTCGTCCAATATTAATAGTTGCGGTTTAAGTGCCAGAGCGGATGCCAACGCAACGCGCTGTTTTTGTCCACCGGATAATGCTGTCGGTTCGGACTTTCGATATTCTTTCATATCAACAATCTCCAAAACTTCATCAATAATCATATCCATTTTTTCACGAGGAATATTATTATTCTCAAGTCCAAAGGCTATATCTTCTTCAACGGTGCTACCTACAAATTGATTATCAGGATTTTGAAATACAACCGCTATTTTACTATGAATTTCATTCAGTATTTCTTTTGAATATTTTTTATTATTTAGAAAAATATTACCGCTACTTGCAATATTCTGTCCATAAATTAATTTCATTAATGTTGATTTACCACTACCATTTTCTCCAAGGACGGTTAACCAACTGCCCTTTTCTACCACAAAAGTAATATTTTTCAATACTTTTTTTTTAGTGTTATTATATATAAAACTTACATTATCAAATTTTATCATCTTTATGTCCTTGCCTTAACAATATCATTTTATTATACCAAATTTCTTTATATTTCTCAAACTTTAGTACCGGTTGAAAATTAAAATTCTATAAAAAACAAAATATCCGGTATTTTTAATTTTTTCAAAAATAATAATTTTATTTTTTAATATCATAACCGGTTCTGATTTGTTTTTTCAATATCAATATAATATTTTAGAATTTTTCTCAAATATTTCCTTTCACTCAATTTTTTCGATAAAAAAGAATTAAGAAAAACCTTTTTCACCAAAACGGCGATTAAGTATTTTCCCTAATTCTATTACCCCATACCCCAAACCGGTTTTTATCTTAATTTTAAATTTCTTTAAGGGAAAAATAACCCGTGGTACTATGTATAATTTCTTCCTCTTATTCAATCTGTTTAAAACCTAATAATTCGTATAATTTTATCACCGGAATTAAAGCAGTTCTCGGAATATCTAACTTTTCTTTTACTAAGCTCGTTCTGATAATTTTCACCATTTTCTCATCATAAGCTAATAAATCTAACATCATTATTTATAATATTTTAAAGCATTTTTTATAAATCTATTAACAACTTCATTATTATATTCTACACATTTTAAATATAAACCTTGTGCGTCAGCACGTGCTCCGGCAAATTGTCTATCTTGTTTTTTAAATATTTCTTCAATATATTCAGCTTCATATTTTCCATTTGCAACATTTATTATAGTCCCGACAATAATTCTTACCATATTATATAAAAAACCATTACCGGTAATTTCAAAATTAATTATATTATCATTTAAACTGTCACGTTCTATAGAAAAATCATAAATTGTTCGAACTTTGTCTTCTACACTGCTATTTTTTGAACAAAATGAGGTAAAATCATGTTCTCCTAAAAAATATTGTATTGTACTCTGCGCTTTTTCTAAATCAAAACGAAAAGGTTGATGCCCTACATAATTAATTAACAGAGGATCTACTTCTTTTCCGATATATAATTTATAAAGATATGTTTTTTTTATGCTATTATATCTCACATGAAAATCATTATCCGTTAACATTGCAGATACAATACGAATGTCTTTAGGTAAATTTGCATTTATTGCCCTTTTCCATGCCTCACCCGAAATATTTAAATCACTATCAAAATGTAACACTTGGCCATAGGCATGCACCTTGCTATCGGTACGCCCACTCATATAAATACGCACATCTTTTTTGTGTATTTTTTTTAAACTCTGTTCTATTTCTGCTTGAACGGTATTATTATTCGGCTGAATTTGAAAACCGTGATAGCCGCTCCCGTCATATCTACAAAGTAAAACTACCCTCACATTATTCCTCCTTAGTAATTTTTCCTATATCCAACCATAAAATTTTTATGGATAATAGATTATTCCATTTATGTCTTAATAAGCTTTTGCCTCTTCTTCACTCATCCAAAAATGAATACCACCTGTTGAATCATACCAACGATCTTCATTGAAATTTTTGGCAAAAGCCCATTCTCCTAATTTATAGCAAAAGTCGTTATCAACAGTCGACCATGCTTCATCGTAATGCTTCGTCCCATCAAAACTTTTTATTTCTAAAACTTTAGCTTTGTCGCATCTGCAACAATTCATCGTTGACGATACTCTTTTAGCATCGCCGGGTATCAATAACTTTACTATTAAATTATTGATACATTTTTTATAAGCGATAAATGCTCCCTCTTCGGGGCAATGTAATGTAAAGTTTTTAGTCATATTATCAAATTTTATATTTTTTAAATTGGCATTCTCTAAAATCGCACCATATAAATTTGCTCCGCTAATATTCGCTCCTTCTAAATCTGCCCTACGAAGTGAAGCTGTTTGTAGATTAGAGTTTTTAAAATTAGCATTTTTTAATGAACAATCATCTAACAAACAATTTTTCAAACTACTGTTTGAAAAATTAACATTATCTAAACGGACATTAATAAAATTAGAATTTGAAAAGTCGATATTGCTTAAATCATAGTTTCTTAAATCACAATTTTCCAATATAATATCCGACAAATTCAATCTACCAGTTCTATTGTGCAGCATGTTTTTTAATTTATCAAGGTTAACTATTTTCATATCATCACCTCACATACTATTATACAATAAAAGTAAACAGCTGCAAAAATAAATTTTACAATTTATTCCGCAACTGTTTGTTTTTTCATATTTACCCTTATTATCTTTCAACTAATGTTCCGTCTTTATAAGCATCAAGCAACACTTTCAGCTGTTCTATCTGTATTTTTATCTCTTGACCGGTATCTGTATCAGCTATTGTTTTTCGCTCAACTTTCTTATCAACAACACGACGTGTCGACACAATATCCGTTTCATCTTTAAGAGCTTTTTTCTTACTTTGAAATATATCATGTCGCATAATCTGCAATCCATAAGAATTATAAGTTAATGTATATCCACCATGCCCCGTAGTTTTATGATAAGCACGTGACATACCGCCGTCGATAACAATAGTGCGTCCGTTTGCTTTAATCGGATTTTCTCCTTTTGTTTCTTTAACCGGTGTATGACCGTTAATAATATGACCACTTTCTGACAATCCAAATTCTTTTAATAACTTAATACAAAACGCTTCGTTATCACGTAATTTATAATAAGCATTTTTTACTTCTTCGTGAGAAGCCTTATCTTCAATAAAGTAGCGTTCAAATGTAGTCATATCACGTTTACCGAAGAGCGGAGAATATTCCCCTTGCCATAGATAGAAAAATAATCCGTCACCGCTTCGATCATTACTGTAAAAAATGCTACGAACTTTTTTATCAAAAAAGTCCAACATCGCTTTTCCTGTATAAGTTTCTCCCCTATAGGTAAATGTTTGGAAATTACCGTTCACATCAACCGGCATACAACCGTGAATTAATAGATTACCGTTATAACATTTATACATCGCACCTTTATTTATAAATAATTCAATATGTTTTTTTAATTTTTCACTGGTGGTAAATAACTCTCTTAATTTTTTCACTACTTTTTCTTCTTCCTTACTCAGTTTATAAGGATTTTTTCTATCAACGGTCGGAAAATTACATGACGTCATCGGATATGTTTTCCCACGCACCTCTACAGTTTTTTTCTCAAAGTTTATTTTATCAAGTAAAGCACGACTACCTAAATTAAATTCCGGATTTGCATCAATTGCCTGTTTTTCCAATTTAAACTGAATTACCGCTATAGCCTTGTGCATACGTGCTATTTGCATAATTTCATGTTCACTGTATTTTAATTCGTCATTTTTCGATAATTTCGGCATAAATTCCTTACAAGGATCATCTTTATAATATGTTTCACTAAGATTTAATAAACTTCTTAAAGAAATTCCATATCTGTCTTCTATAATATCCAAATTGTCATATCTCGCACAAATTCTCAGTACATTCGCCATAGTAATTGCATCGCCACAATATGCTCCAATCCACAACATATCATGATTACCCCATTGAATATCTACAGAATGATAATTAAGCAGGCGATCCATGATTTTATCAGGATAAGGCCCACGATCATAAACATCACCCACTATATGCAGGTGGTCAATAATCAGTTTATGAATAGATAAACTAAGTTCAATAATAAACTTATCCCCTGCTCCTAATTCAATGATATTTTCAACAATTTTCTCATAGTAATCAGCTTTATCACGTGTTTGCATTTTGTATAACAATTCTTCAATGATGTAACTAAAATCACTTGGTAGAATTTTTCTTACTTTTGAACGTGTATACTTACGTGCCGCTATTTGAGTTACTTCTAATAAACGTAAAAGCAAAATCTTTTGATATTCTTTATATTCGTTCTCAGTAAATTCTTTTTTCAATATATTTAACTTTTCTTCCGGATAATAGATAATTGTTGCCAATAAATTTAACTCTTTTTGTTGCAATCTATTACCAAAAACTTCTTTTAATTTTTCTTTAATTACACCGGAACCATTACGTAATACATGGTCGAACGCCTCATATTCGCCGTGAATATCACTAAGAAAATGCTCTGTTCCTTTTGGCAATGATAAAATCGCCTCAAGGTTAATAATTTCTCTCATTGTTTCATTAATATTTTTAAAATTATTTGATAATAAACGTAAATGTTCCCTAGATATATCCATAGTTTTCTCCTTGAAATCGTTTTATACCTATCATTCTATCACTTTTTTTATCATATTTCAATTAGAAAACGTATCATAATACTAAAATTAGATTGTTATTATTTCCTGTTATTTTAAATATCAAATTCAATTATTTTTTCGTTATCCTGATAAAAGGTTTTACAACAATAGTTTTAATTTCAAGAATATAGCCACCCTATATATATTATATTTTTACACATTTAATCCGGCATCTCTCACATATGAATAACCCTTGTTAAAATTAAATACCTACTATTTTTACTTTTGATGAATTATTATCAGAATATACTTCCACTCCGGCTCGTACCCGCTCTTTTAATTCACTAACATGGGATATTATTCCGATATTTCTACCATATGACTGCAATTCAATAAGAGTTGAGATGGCAGTATCGAGTGTTTCGCTGTCTAATGAACCGAACCCCTCATCTATAAAAATCGTTTCAAGAGAAATACTGCCGCTTTCTTGCTGAATAATTTCAGCAAGTCCTAATGCTAGGGATAGCGAAGCTAAAAATAACTCACCTCCGGAAAGAGAACTAACATCTCTGTTACTGTTTGAATTAACGTCATATACTTCTATATCCAAACCTTGAAGTCCATTACCTTTTTGACGTTCTAATTTTCTTATAAAACTGTAACGCCCCTCGCTCATTTTTAAAAATCGCCTTGAGCCGGCTTCTAATATCAGATCAAGATAATAACCTTGAACATATGTTTCAAGGGATTTTTTGTTATCGGTTTTCCCGCTGATAACATTACTTAAATGGATAATTTCGTTGCTGTTACCAACATCTTTTTTCCATATATTATATTCACCCAGTAAAGCATTATACAACTCATTATTTGTGTTAAAAATTGTTTCAAGGACAACCGCTTCTTTCTTTATTTCCTCTAAGGAATTTCCTTTTTTGTCCAATTCTAGTTTTATTTGTTCCAACTGTGGGCGTTGTTTTCCTAGCAGTTCTTTTTTCAATCTCTCAATATTATTCAATAACATATTTACGTTATTATTATATTCTTTTACCGTTAAACGGTATTCCTCTAATTTTTTTATTTCAGACAAATTATCATTGGCAGTTTCAATACTATTATAGTATTGTTTTAATTTTGAATTATTAAATTCTTCTGTTAAATTACTTTTGTCAATTTCCAACTTTTCAAACTGCTCTATATTATTTTTTATTTCAAAATCTAATTTAGCATCAGCAAGCACCAAATTATTTTTTGTTTCGATATATATTTTTTCTTTTTTCTGAAAATCTTTTATTCTGTCCAGTAGCGAATTATAATATTTTTCAAAATCATCAACATTAACTTTTATTTTTTCTTTATATTGACTTATTTTAATTTGAGCGGATAATAATTTTTCCTTATAGCTTTGTTCTTTTTGCAAAACTTCTTCTAATTGTACTATCTCTTTTTCCGACTCATTTACAGCTTTTTGTATTTTTTTTAAACTTTGTTTTATTTTATCACTTTTCTCTTTTAATCTGCTCTCGTTATTACTTAATTCTTCCAACTCTTCGGCTGCTTGTTTATTTATCTCCATTTTCAGCGTAGCAGATTTTTTCTCCAATTCAGAAATATCTTCTTTATTTTTTTGGAATGTTGTTTCCAATTTTATTATTTCCCTTGTAATATTTTCCAACTCATCTTTAAAATTAGAATCTAACTGAACTACATTTTCTTTTTTGGGAAGATGTTTTATCTTTTGCTTGCAAAGTGGACAATCATCACCAATATGAAGTTTCTCCACTAAATTATTTATTAATTCTCTATTTTTATTTTTTTCTATTTCAGCTACTTTATTTTCCAACTCTTTTTTAGTTATTAGTAACCCCTCTAATTTAGTCTTATCAGCCTTAACTTTTTTTAATTTATTTTCTATTTCTGTTGTTAAGTTATAATAATTTTCCAAATTTTCTACTTCATATTCTTTCTTTAAAATTTCCAGCTTAATATTATTGAATTCTTTTTCCACTACGATATTATCTTCTTCTATTTCCTTTTGTTTAGCGATTTGTTCTTCCAAACCTATTTTATATTCCCTAAGTTTGTTCTTATCAGCTTCTAAATTACTAATTTCCAAAAGATATTTTTTTTCATCAAAAAATGCTTCCTTATAGCTGTTAATATTATTGTAAAAATAACTTCTTTCTTCTACATACTCTAATTCTTTTTCTTTTGTTTCGGCAATATTTTTTAAATAATCTCCTAAATTATTATTTTTCTCTAATTCCTTAATATAATTTTCTTTTTTCTTTATTAATTCTTCGCTTTTATCTTTTTCGTTCTTTATTTTTTCCAACAAAGTATAATACAACTCTATTTTATGTTTATTTTTCCCCAATTCTTCTAATTTCTCTATTATTTGATTAAGGTTTGCAATATTTTCTTCTTTAGCCTGTAAGTTTTCATATTCATTATTGTAATTATCCAACTGAATAAACTTATCATCTACTTTACCTAACTCTAAATACTTATTTTGAAGTTTTAAAAACTCCATTTCTTTTTCTTTTAAGTCTTGATCTAAATTATTTTTTTCTTGTTCTTGTTTTTTAAGCTCCTCTTTTAAATTATCAAAACTATTTTCTTGGAGATATTCTACCTCTTCCAACTTATTTGAAAATTTAAAATGACTAAATCTATTTATCAATTCTTTTTCTTTTACCTTGTATTCACTCGCTAATTCTTTAGCGTAATTTTGTAATTTTTCTACAAATTTTTGGTATAAATAAGTATTAAATAATGAGCGTAAAATTGCAGCCTTTTCTGATGATTTTGAGAGTAACAGCTTTTTAAATTCTCCTTGTGGCAAAATTATAATTTGACAAAATTGTTTATCATCAAGCCCTAACAGTTCTATCACTTTTTCATTCACCGTTGTTTCTTTACTCGCAATAACTTTTATATTATCGCCGTTTATTTGCATAAATTCAACTTTACCGGGTGTTAGCGACCTGTTTCCTTTTTTAAGATACGCTAACGTTCTTTCTAAACGATAGCGTTTTTCTTTTATCTCAAAATCAAAAATAACCTTTGTCTTAATTTTATCATCGGCAGTTTTTGAGCGTAAGCTATCAATATTCTTACCACCGCTAGTTTTGTTATAAAGTGCATAAACCATTGCATCAAACAAAGTTGATTTTCCTGCACCGGTTTTTCCTGTTATAAGAAATATCGGTTCATTTATTATTTTACTCCATTCTATTATTTCATGTTTATATGGTCCAAACTCCTGTAATTCTAATCTAATTGGTTTCATCGCTATTCACCGCCTTAAAAATATTATCCAGTGTTTTTTTCTGAATATATGTAAGTTCTCCACTAACTTCTTCTTTATAAAAATTTTCTATAAGTTCTAACGGAGTTTTTGATAACATTTCTTTGGTTAAACTTTCTTTTTCGTTATTTTCTTTTTTTGTTTTTTTCTTTAATAATAGGGTATTGGGATACATTGCCTGTATTCTTGGCATCGGATCTGTTATACCGTCCAATCCGCTAAGTTCCATACTAAAAAAATCATTCTTAAAATTAAAGTTTTTTTGAAACTCCTTAGTCATTACTTCGCTATAATCCGCCACTACATTATGTAGCTTTCGCAGTGGTTCCAACGGTAAAAACTGTTCTTCAAATGAATTTTTCGTAATATTAATAAGCCTTGTCCCTTTTATTTGTTTTGCTTCACTAAATGAATATGCTAACGGACTACCGCTATATTTTATTTTTTCTTCATTACACGCATTCGGATTATGAAGATGTCCAAGTGCCACATAATCAAATTTTTCAAAAACATCAACTGCCACATTTTCTACGGTACCGACAGAAATTTCACGTTCGGAGTCGGTTTCCAAACTACCGGCAACAAAAGTATGTGCAACAAGAATATTAATATTCTTCTCACTCATCGTACTATATATTTCATCAACAACTCTCTTAGTCGCTTTATGATGTGTATCAAGTGTATTATCGTTAAAATACTCCCTTGCTTCATACGGCTCAAAATATGGTAACAAATACATGTCTACATTATCAAATGTTATTTTTTTAAAACTTTGCTCAAGTGTTGTATGTAAGTAGAAATTATGCTGACTGAACCACGCCTCTCCTACCGAAAGTCGCTCTCTACTATCATGATTACCGCTAATCGCAACAATCGGTAAATTATGTTTGATATTAATATCGGAAAGTGCTTGTTGTAGCAAATGCGTTGCCTCTTTACTCGGGATACTCTTATCGTATAAATCACCCGCAATAATAAGTAATTCCGGATGATATTTCTCTATTTGATTAATAATTTGATTAATAATATATTCTTGGTCTTCCAGTAGACTAATCCCTTGTAATTTTTTCCCAATATGCCAATCGGCTGTATGTAATATTCTCACACCAATTCCTCCGCTATATTTAATATAATTATTATAACAAATTTTTTTACCCAAACCAACGTAATTATAAATATATATTATTTTACAAACATTGTTATTAGGCTCGTTTCTATCCTTTGTGGTTGATTTTTTAAGGTTACCACCACTATAGAATTAGCAACAAATAATATTTTATATATAAATATATACAAAAAGCTAGTTGGGCAAAACAGCAAAATCTATTTTTACCCGACTAGCTTTCTTTATAATATTGTTACATTATCGGTTTTAAAAATGCCGACCATGTTTCGTAATTTTCTTCAGCACGTGCTTCTTCCGTATTATCCCACTTTATAACAAGCGTATCGTTTTCTTTAACTTCGACTTTATCTTTATCAACTTCACAAGTGTAAACTACTCCGACATGTACTTGACCGACAACTTCTTTATCATCATTTATTAAGCCTACAAAATGAAGATTTTTTAGTGCGTAATCCTCATCTACTCCTACCTCTTCGTTCAATTCTCTTGCCGCATTAACTTTTAACATCTCGTATATTGTCTTTCCTGCTACTTCGTTCATATGCCCGCCAATTCCTACAGATGCTTTCCCGTGAAGTCTTGCTTCACCGCCTCCTACCAGACGACGATATACTAATACTTCTTTAGTTATTTTATCTTTTACCAACACATAACCGATAAGTTGCTTATATTTTGGATTTTCTTCCATATCGCCACGACGTTTTACTTCGTAATGTTCAAATGTATCTACTATTTTTTTTACTTTCTCGTCTTCTTTTGGTAAAAAACCGTAGAAATCATTTTCCTCATTATTAAATAAAATTTCTCTTTTCACGACCAATATTTGTTCATCCCACTTGCTCATTACTATTCTCCTTTATTTTATCTTATATGTTCCATCTCTCAGTTCTTTTGCAATTTTGGATATTTTTCTAAAACGGTGGTTAAGCCCCGATTTTGATAAGTTTCCATCCTCTATCATTTCCGCTATTTCTTTTAACGGATACTCCGGATATTTTAAACGTGCTTCTGCCACAACACGAAGTTTATCATCAAGATTATCAAGTCCCAACCGCTCTTCTATTACATTAATATCTTCCACTTGTTTAGCAGATGCGTTTACCGTTTTATTCATATTAGCCATATCACAATTTTGCATTCTATTGACGGAGTTATTAATATCACGAACTATTCTTTCATCCTCAAACTGAAATAACGCTTGATATGCACCGACTAAATTTATAAATTCCGCTATTTTTTCCGACTCTTTAATATAAACTATATAACCTTTTTTTCTCTCTAAGGTTCTTGAGTTAAGTTTATAAAAATTTAATAACTCATTGAGTTCTTTAATATGTTCCAAATAAGATGAAAAAATTTCCATATGATAACTTGAAGTTCTCGGATTATTTATTGACCCTCCTGCTAAAAATGCACCACGTAAATAGGCTCTTTTTTTCTCATCTGTATTTATTAATTCATTAGCTATATCCACACGCATTGTATAATCATCACCTAAAATATATAACTCGGTTAAGATCTCTTTAACATTTTGTTCCAAACGACAAATATAGACATTATTTTTTTTTAATTTTAATTTTTTTCGCACCGAAATATGAACGTCAACATTATAAAAATATTTCACCAAAGAAAACATTCTTCTTGCTATTGAGGCATTTTCAGTTTGAAAGTTAAGGCTTAGTCTGCCATTTGCTATTGTTAAAACACCATTCATTTTTATAAGTGCTGATAACTCTGATAAAAATTCTTCTTTTTTCGTTATTTCTATTAGAGTTAATTCTTTTTTCATATCCGACGCATATGACACACCAATCCCTCCTTTTTACTTCAGCTTTTTTATTTTACCATGATAGCCATTAATAGACAACTGTTTTAGTGTATCAAAATAAATTCAAAGAGATTTTTTTCCCTTTGAATTTATTTTAACTCATTATTTTTAAGATTTTTTCTTTTGTTTCAACGTTTAGATCAATCCGTTCTCTTATCCCGTTTTCATCAAAGTGCAATACTTCATCGGCAACTGTACATAAAAATTCATAATCATGAGTTATGATAAAAATAACTACATCGCTTTTTCCTATTTCATGAATTAATTTACTCAATTCTATCATATTAATGTAGTCCAAACCACTTGTCGGTTCATCAAAAATAAGAATTTTTTTCTTTGATAAAAGAGCCGAAGCAATAGCTACCCGTTGCTTTTCTCCACCGGATAATGTATTGGGGTGTCTTCCTAACAGTTTTCTTATACCCAGACTATCGACTATTTTATCAAACATTTCTATATTATTACAACCCAATTTTATTTCTTTATCCACTAAATTGGTAAATAGCTGATAATTAACATCCTGCATTACTTGGAAAGTGTTTTTTAACAAACCTTTTTTAGAAATAACTTCCCCGGCTAATTCTATATTATATTTAATTTTTACTAAGCCACTTAACGCATTTGCAAAAGTAGTCTTACCACAGCCGTTATCTCCAATAATGGCATAAACTTTTGAAGTTGAAAAGTTTTCCCGTTTTATTTCTATATTTTTTTTATTTACCTTGTAGCTAAGAGAATTTATCATTAAATAATTTTCTTTACCATCTGTAACTCTTTTTCTTGTAGCAAGCTCTACTTTGTTCAAATCTATTTGTCTTGTTTGACAAGCTCTACCGTCAAAATTATTTAATTCTTCTTTACCAACAGAATGAATGACTTTACCGTCTTTTATGATGTACATTCTATCTATTAAATCTTTTAAGTAGTATATTCTATGTTCAGCAATAATAACCGTTTTTCCATTTTTTTTCAAATTTTGTATAATGGTAGAAATTAGCTTTATAGCCTTAAGATCTAGGTTACTCGTTATTTCATCAAGAACGTAAATATCAGCATCCAACATCATGCTTGCCATAAAAGCTAATTTTTGTTTTTCTCCGCCACTAAGTTCAAGGACGTTTCTATCAAGAAGATGTTCAGCAGAAAATTCGCTAATAACCTCATCTATTCTTTTTTGAATTTTTTCCCTTGGATAACCGTAGTTTTCCATACTAAAAGCAAGTTCACTCGTTGAATCAAGGTTAAAAAATTGATTTTTAGGATTTTGAAAAACGCTGCCGACTATTTTTGAAAATTCCCTTAATCTATCACCAATATTCAAATGAAGAACCTTAAGTTCGCCACTATACCCGCCTGAGAAAAATTCCGGTGCAAGACCGTTTAGCACTCTACGAATTGTCGTCTTACCGCTACCGGAGTTTCCGGTAAAAAGAACACACTCCTCTTTTTTTATATCAAGCGATAAGGAATCTATATTTAATTTTTCCGATTCTGTATATTTATAATTAAAATTTTTAAATGTTATCAACTTACCACCCCATAAACATAATATAACTGAATAAAGCTAAACATACCAATATAACTAGGTAATCCTGTATTCTAAATTTCAATGTAATAAATGAAGTAGGTTTAGCCTCATTATCTATTCCTCGACATAAACAAGAAACCGCAAGTTCATTAGCAATATTCGTACTAATAATAACATAAGGAACAAAAACATATTCAAAAAACTTGAACGGATGAATTAGGTAATACCCTCTGGTTATACCTATTCCTTTCATTTTTAGAGAATTTTTTATCTGTTTATAGTCCGTCATTAATACGGGGAAAAATCTATACAATACCGCCAAAACAATTATTGCATTTTTCGGTATCTTTATCATTCTTAAAAAAGTTATTAACTCTGATACTTTAGAACTGCTAACCAATGCTATTCCGGCACAAAGCGGAAAATAAATAGTTTTAAACATTAAAGAGGTCAGCAGCAAAAAGCTATCCAACATCTTTACTATGGAAACATGCCCGAAATATACCTCATAAATAGTAAAAATCAAATATACAAGAAACATTCTCCCTGCTCTTATAGGCTTGGACTCTATCGCTAAATATAAAGTAAAAAATATAGCTACACCTAAATGCCACATTACATCTAATGATTTAAACATAAGTACATTAGCCAATATAAGCAATAGTATTTTTGTTCTTATATCCAACTTCAACATAATTACAAACCTGCTTTATGGAAATTTTTAAAGTATAGTTTTCTACCTAAATATGCTCCAATAAAAGATAATAGTACCGTTAATACTATAATTAAAATAAAAGTTTTAATATCAGAACTTCCCATTACAAAATCTATTTTTTCTTGAGAATAATTTCTCCCTTGAAGATGTTTTATATAAGTATCTTTCATAAAAAACATTGGAAGTATTATACCGATATTTCCAAGATTAAAGAATAGATAAGACAAATATTCATTATTCTTTCTAAAGAAAAATTCTGCAAATATTGCACAAACAATCATAGTTACAGAGCCAACCAATGAATGACCCGTTAAAGCTATAAAAACTGCAATTATTGTTATCATTGTGAAAATTGCCATGTTTTTATTTATTTTATTAAAAATTAAACTATAAGCACTTCCACAAACTAACGCAGTCGCAGCAGAAACATATGTTGCAAAATAAACCTTACCGCCAAAAACAACTGATGTTACCAATGTTCCGATACCTACTCCGATTGCCATTGATAAAATCAAAAGTATTGTATAAAGCCCTAATGTAATTAAATCTTTTATTTGAAGTTTTTTATTACCTTGTTTATCTATGTATTTTAATTCTGTCATTAATTACCTCTTATAATATTTTTTTTACAACTTCTAGTGCAGCTTCATAGTTCGGTTCACTACCGACTTCTTCGCAAAGTTCTTTATGACGAACTACACCTTCTCTATCAAGTACATACACTAATCTTGCCAATAAACCTAATTCCTCAATTAGTCCCCCGGCATTATTTTCAAAATCTTTGTACTTGTAGTCGGAAACTGTTATTGCATTTTCGATTCCTTTATCTGCACAAAAACGTCCTAAAGCAAACGGTAAATCTTTTGAAACAGTAATGACAACCAAATCGTTGTAGTTTTTTACCTCTTTATTAAATCTTATAGTCTGCAAAGCACAAATTCCTGTATCAACCGATGGAAAAGCGTTAATAACAACAACTTTACCTTTATAATCTTCTAAATTAAAATCAGCAAGTTCTTTCGTTACCGCTTTAAATGTCGGAAATACATCACCTACTTTAACTATATCTACCACTGTGACCGGTTTTCCTTTAAACGATATTGTTTTCTTCATAGCAATTACCATCACATGATAAAAAATATCATGTGTCCTTTCTTAATTTTATCTACTTAATGATAACATATTTCAATTAGGATGGTAAAGTTTTTTTTATTATTTTAACTCATTTTTATGTAGTAGTAATAGAATTTTATGGTATAATAAAATATAATAATTAGTACGAAAGGATTGTTACAATGACACAAGATGAAAAAGATAAATTAACCGATCAAGAAGAAAATTCTTCTAAAATTGATCCTGACGACAACACTAATATATCTTTTTTTGGTCGCCTTAAAAGTCAATTAGGAAATTTTAAAAAAAACAAAACAGAAAATAGCAACCTTGAAGAAGACCATCCAGAACAAAAATTTTCACCATTTCAAATAAAAAAAGAAATCAAACAAAAAGAGCAAGAAGCTAGGGCTAAAGCCGAAAAACTGGAATATGAGAGAAAACAGTTTGAAGCTGCACAAAAAAAAGCGGAAGAAGAACGTGAAAAACACCATTTAGAACGAATGGAACAAGAACGTATTGAAAAAGAGCGTATCGCTCGTGAAAAAGAACTTGAACGAGAGCGTATTGAAAAAGAAAAAGCTGAAAAACGTGAAAAAGAGCGTATTGAAAAAGAGCGTATCGCCCGTGAAAAAGAACTCGAACGAGAACGTATCGAAAAGGAAAAAGCTGAAAAACGTGAAAAAGAACGTATCGAAAAAGAACGTATCGCCCGTGAAAAAGAACTTGAACGCCAGCGTATCGAAAAGGAAAAAGCTGAAAAACGTGAAAAAGAACGTATCGAAAAAGAACGTATCGCTCGTGAAAAAGAACTTGAACGCCAGCGTATCGCAAAAGAACAAGCTGAAAAAAGAAAACAAGAATTTTTCGAAAAAGAGCAGGCATTTAAACTGGAAGGCGATAAAAAACAGGTAGAATTTCTGGAAAAAGAAAATAAAATAAAAGAAGCAGAAAACCAAATATTAATGCTTAAAACAGATGCCATAGTATTAGACGATAAAATCGCCGAAGAAAAAAGAGCTATAGACAGTTTAAAAATAAATAATGATGATAAAGAAAAAATTACTTATCACGAAAAAAAATTAGCCAACTTTACCTTTGAAAAGCAAAAATTGGAAAAAGAGATTTCTCTAATAACCAAATCTATCGAAAAAATCAAAAAAAATCTTGAACTTGAACACAAATTAGTTGGGCTAAAAAAAGAAATATACAATATAAAAAAAGAAGTCGTTAACGAAAATGAAACAGCATTTAAAATAAAAGATTATGACAATAAGGTGAAAAATATTTTCTTAGTAGCTTTCGCATCTATAAAAGCATTTATTTTAAAAAATATTTTTAGAAAAAATGTCGAAAACTATGATAAAATTAGGAAAATTTCAAAAAATATTAAAATAAAAATTGCAATTTCCTTTATTCTTGCGATAGTTTTATCAATCTTCTTCCTTATTCTACTAAAATTTGTTTCTTCTGCCAAGGAACATTATGCTGATTTCGACAATGTTCAAACCCCTGCTGTAGACTCTACAGAAGAGATGAAAAAACAAAAAGAAGCTGAAGAAAAAGCTAAGATACTTGAAGCACAAGAAAAAGCAAATGCGGCAAGAATCGATTCGGCAGCACAAGATGAAGAAATAACCGCAAAACTTGGTGGAACATTTGTCAGCTATTCTTTTGATGTTAACCGTGAAATTACGGTAAACAAAAAAATTCATACATTCAACTCTGCCAACTGGAATGATGTTGATAAAGTTGTTGAATCCGGGACTAAATTTACAGTTAATAAACTGGTTTCCCCTGCCGGATATATGATGTATCAAATTACTTCCGGTGACCACGCCGGAAAATTCATTACGGCTAATGAAAAATTTGTTACTATTGATAAAAAAAATGATGATACCTCTAATTTTATTTCTAAGACAAGTGCTATTAAATTCCTTGCTACTCAAAATGTGTATAGCGATGAAGAAATTAGTAAGGTTAAAGCTACTTTCGGTAGTAACGCCGTCCTTAATATCAGTGGATACGGTATTTCTAAAAATAATAGATTAGTATATCATATTACAGACGGTTCATTTATTCCGGTTAATCCTGTGAGATTAATTGAAGTTACCCGTGAATCAGCTAAATCAAAAAATATTGATAAAGATAATAATAACAGTTCTAACAATCAAAAAAACAGTACCACACAAAACACTACCCGTTCTAAAAAAAATAACAGATAATTAAAAGTGGTGCTACATAAGTAACAAAAATAAATAAATTAGGATTATTTCAAAAATTTCAAATTTTTTATAAAATAAGAGCGGTTTTAAGTATGATTTCAAAAATCACATTTTAACCGCTTCTAATTTATTTAATAATCTCAAACCTAAAAACCTCACAAACTGCCAGTTCAATTTGTGAGGTAATTATTTTATTATCTTATTTCTGCACCATTTGGAACGTCAGCACTAATTTCCACTACTCTTAGTATTCCATCTTTTTCTGCTGATAAAATCATTCCTTCGCTTAATTCTCCACACAATTTAACTGGTTTTAAATTTGCAACAATCGCTACTTTTTTACCGATTAACTCTGTCGGTTCATAATACTTGGCAATACCCGAAACGATTCTACGTGTATGATTTCCTAAATCCAGCTTGAACTTCAATAGTTTAGAACTTTTTTTCACTTTTTCACATTCCAATACTTCTGCTACTCTTAATGATGTTTCAAAAAATTTATCAATGGTAATTTCTTCCGCTAATTCAACAAAAGAATTATCTTCTTCTTTTATTTCTGTTTCCAAATTTGCCAATGATTTTGGTGACATTTGCTCTTTAATGTACCCAATTTCAACTTCTTTATCAAAACGTGGGAATATCGGCATCGGTTTTTCAATTACTTTTACATCACCTTTAAAAACACCGAATGTTTTTACCGTATTAAATGTTAATAAATCTTTATTAATCCCTAATTGTTTTGCAATTTCTTTAGGTGCATTCGTTAATGCCGGACTAATCAGAATGGTTGCTATTCTCAAACTTTCTGCCAAGTAATTCATTACCTTATCAAGTTCTGCTTTACTATTTTCGTCTTTTGCCAAAATCCACGGTGTTGTTTGGTCAATATATTTATTAGTTCTTGAAATAAATTTCCAAACAGATTCCAACGCTTTAGAAAATTGCATATTTTCCATATAATCTTCATAATCTTCAACAACTTCTTTTGATAATTCGATTAATTCTTTATCAAATTCAGTAGTCGGTGCTACGAATTTCGGAATAATACCACCACAGTATTTATTAATCATCGAGATTGTTCTGTTCAACAAGTTTCCTAAATCATTTGAAAGATCCGAATTAATTCTTTCTATAAAACTCTCCGGTGTGAAAATACCGTCCTGTCCAAACGGAACTTCACGTAATAGGTAATAACGTGCCGCATCTAAACCATAACGTTCAATTAACATATATGGATCTACTACATTACCTTTTGATTTACTCATTTTACCGTCTTTCATTAAAAACCAACCATGAGCAAAAACTTTTTTAGGCAGTGGTAAATCTAATGCCATTAATAAAATCGGCCAATAAATCACGTGGAAACGAACAATTTCTTTCCCAACTACTTGTACATCAGCAGGCCAGTATTTATTAAATAATTCTTCACTCTCACCGGTAGCATACCCCAAAGCTGTAATGTAATTTACCAAAGCATCTATCCATACATATACAACATGTTTCGGATTTGATTTTACTTTCACACCCCAGTCAAAGGTTGTTCTGGTTACAGCCAAGTCTTCCAATCCCGGTTTAATAAAATTGTTTAACATTTCATTTTTTCTACTTTCCGGTAAGATAAACTCCGGATGTTCATCATAATAATTTACCAAACGATCTGCATACTTACTCATCTTAAAGAAGTAACATTCCTCACTAACAAGTTTTACCTCGTTACCGCTTGGTGCAATACCTCCGATCATATTTCCGTTTTCATCACGAAATACTTCTTTTAGTTGAGTTTCAGTAAAGTACTCTTCGTCACTTATTGAATACCACCCTTTATACTCACCAAGGTAAATATCACCTTTTTCAATAAGACGTTCAAAAATTTCTGCAACGGCTTTTTCATGATAATCATCAGTTGTTCTAATAAACTTGCTATAATCAATATCCATCGCTTTCCATAATTTTTTTATATTTCTAATCATTTCATCAACATAAGCCTGTTCACTAATTCCTTTTTCCTGTGCTTTTTGTTGAATTTTTTGTCCATGCTCATCAGTCCCTGTTAAAAAATAAGTATCAAAACCGCTTAATTTTTTATATCTAGCTATTGCATCACATGCAACCGTTGTGTAAGCATGACCTATATGTAAATTACCACTTGGATAATAAATGGGTGTTGTAACGTAAAATGTTTTTTTAGTCATTTCACAAAACTCCTCTCGTAAGTTTCATTATAATATACAGTAACTATTGTACCATATATTAAAGGCTATTGCATAACTTTTTACAATGTACAGGGTAAAAAAAATAGGATAAAAATATCCCAACTCTAATATACTCGAAATTTACATCTTTCTCAAACTTTATCTTATATCCTATCCATTCGGACACTGTACATCTATTAATATTTAGTACTCTCGAAATTCACACATACTATTAGTCTAAATATCCATATAATCTCAGATTTTTATAAATAACTGCTCACAACGAGCAACCTTTCGGCATCTTAAATAAATTTTTATTTGAACTCTTTTGTAAATTTCGAATATGTCTATATTGTACCCTTGATTCTGTAAAAAATCAAGTTATACTATATTTACTATACTTTGTACATTTGTAAATGATGTGAGACAAAAAAAGTAAAAAATAAATACCAGATATAATAGAATTACATAGAAGCTAGCTTCTATGTAAACCGTATGAAGCCCCCGACGTAAATTACATTATTTGATTAGATTTGCCAGCTTTAATTCCTTAGAGAACATTTCAGATTTCTAAAACTTATTTGTCAAGGATTTGAAAAAGGCGTAGCCCTTGTCCTTGACAAATAAGTTGTGAAATCTATTATCTAACAAGGAATTATAAAGCCGGCATATTTTTATAGACTCTTTCCGTAGCTCTTTTCTTTTTTCAACAGGAGAAAGCCAATTTAAAGTCTGCATAGGAAGACGGTTAGAGCGATATAGATACTTTTTCATCTGAGATATAAGATCATCATACGAAAAGAAAGATAAATGCCTATAAAAACGTTCATTATCATTTCTATGACTACGTTCAACCTTACCGTTATGTCTAGGAGTTCTAGGTCTAATAAGTTGATGTTTAATGCCAAGATTATTACACAATACATCAAAAGGGTGTATTCGTTTAGTATCTTTAAAATGTGTAAATTCAAAACCATTATCAGTTTGAATTATCTTGGGTTTATACCCAAAATAATCAATAGCCATTTTAACAAATTGAACAGTAGAGTATGATGATTGTTCTTTAAAAGGGAAAATAAATCTTTCCCTAGTAGCTTCATCAATAATAGTATATTGATAAAATTTATCAGGAATTTCTCCTACATAACAACGTTTAGGAACATATTTCACATCAAGTTGCCATTTTTTACCAATTTCAGTAGGTGTGTCATAAGGTTTAGGTTTATAAGGAATTACTTTTTTCTTAGTATCTTTATAAAAGCCTAATTTTCTAAGTACTCTAAATAAAGAACAAGGATGTCTTTTATAACCTTTGTTGAATTTAAGTTTAGCATATAATTCAATCATAGAAATATTAGGATTACGTTTAATAAGATTTTTAATCCAAGACAATTCTTCAACTGTATGGGCGTTAGGGTGAATAGAATGAGGTCTATGAGACTTATCTATAAGAGACTCTTTAGTACCGTCATATTTTTTATTCCAACGCAAAAGAGAGGCTTTTGATATTTTATAGCGCCTACAAATAAAGCGGATAGAGTTACCATTTCTATAAGTTTTAACTGCAGCTATTCTTGTTTGTAAAGTATGAGGTATATATCGTTGTGTTTTTTCTATATTTTCTGTTATAATAGTTTTCATAAGAGTAAATTCCTTTTTTTGATTTGTAGGTAACTTCATTATACAGGATTTACTCTTCTTTTTTTTATTATATGTCTCACATCTATTGTAACACTACACAAGTTATACTATATTTACTATACTTCATATTGAAAATATAAAAATAACCGTGTATAATTAAATTATCTATAAAACATCACAAAAAAGGAGAAAAAATTTCCATGAAAAAAATATTTAAACTATTGACCGTTTTACTTACAGTTTCGTTGATTTTGACAGCCTGTTCGAAAGAAAAAACTAAAGTATTCACTCAAACTCACGATCAACAAAATAATGAAATAACCATCTATTATAAAGGAGATGTAGTTAATAGAATAGTTAACGTTTCAACAATCAATGAACTTGGAACGGATAAGGATAAAGCCATAAAATCCATAAAAGAATCAATAAAAGAACATTATGGCGATGTCGAAGGTCTAACTTACGAGTTTGAAGAAAAAGATGACAAACTGATAATGAAATCAGTATTGGACTATACTAAAATTGATTATGATAAAGCTAAAACCAAACTTAGATTTAATAACACATCGCTTGATGAAGAACGTAAATTATCAAATGTTGAAAAACGTATAATAGATAATAACGGAAAAGAGAAAAAATAATTATAACCATAAGTTTAAAAAGGGGGGACTCAAAATTATGATTTCGTTAAAAATCAATTTTATAGGGTCGCCCCATATAGTTTATTAATTCGAAAAAACTCTTTAAAGCATATTTTTAAATCAATAAATCATCACGTCTAACTGCTAATAAATTCTATCAGAATTTTCAGCTTTTAAGCCAATTCCTTTATAATACTCTGCCATAAAACCCAAATATACTAAAGATTTATTATTTTCACCTTGGCTAACTTATCTTTTTGACTTTCTTTTCTATTTATGAAATAATAGTATAGAAATTTATATTATTAAACAATACAATATTTAAGGAGAATTTTAATTTGATTACAACTAAAAATATAATTATTGATCCTCATGATACTCTAAGAGCTCGTGCTAAAGAAGTATCCAATCCTATTTCAGATGAGGACAAAGAAATCTTACGAAATTTATTAGATTACGTTATTGCATCTCAAGATGACGAATTAGCAGAAAAATATGGATTAAAACCGGGAATCGGTCTGGCAGCTCCACAAATTAATGTAAGCAAACGAATGATTGCTGTTCACATTCCCAACTATGAAAATCCGGAAGATACAGTTTCATACGCACTTTACAACCCTAAAATAATTTCCAACTCGGTTACGAAATGCTATCTGGCAGGTGGTGAGGGATGTTTATCCGTTGAGGAACAAATTCAAGGATACGTACCACGATATTCAAAAATTAAAGTCGTCGGTTATAATGAAAATAACGAAAAAATTACACTAAATCTGACGGGTTTACCTGCTGTTTGTTTCCAACATGAAATTGATCATCTCAACGGTATTATGTTCTACGATCATATTAATAAGGAAAATCCATTTTCTGTTCCTGAAGATTATGAGAAACTATAATGTTTATCTTAAAATAACTGTAAATATTAATAAAATAACCAATATAAATACTTAGATTTATTATCTATAATATATTTTTTATTAAAAGAGAAATAAATTCTAAATTATATTAATTATTTAATAAGCAACAATATTACAAATCCATAATATTGTTGCTTATTTTTTAAAAATGTGGTATATTTAAAGTATAGATAAATATCAGGAGGATTTACCGTTATGAAAAAATTACTAACTATATTATCAGCTGTTTTACTTATATTCCTTGCGGGATGTTCGGGAAAAGAGCAAAGCAAGACTTTTACAAAGTCTGAAAATGGTGTTACAATGGAATTGACATATTATTATAAAGGCGATAAAGTTACTAAACAAACTGCCAATAATACGATGGAATATTCTAAATTAGGTGTTACTAAAGAAGCACTGAAAGCAACATTAGAACCTATAATGAAAAAATATCAAGGGGTTGAAGGGTTGGAAGAAAGTGTTGATTTTCAAGATGATAAAGCTGTAGAAAAACTAACTATTGATTACACCAAAGCAAAAATCAGTGAACTTAAAGGAATCCCCGGCATAGAACTTGATGCAAAAGACGGTGACTCTGTCAGTTTGAAAAAATCTGAAGAAGCACTAAGTTCACAAGGTTTCAAAGAAAAAAAATAAGATAACAAAATAAGATGATACCGGATTTAATGAAAATCTGATATCATCTTTTTAAATTGGCAACTACTTTCCTTGCATATAATAATGAAGATACGCATCGATAAAATCAATAATCTCACCATCCATTACTTTATCTACGGTTGATACTTCATAATTTGTTCTATGATCTTTTACCATGGTATATGGTGTAAAAACATAAGATCGAATTTGTGAGCCCCAACTAATATCTTTTTGTTCGCCACGAATACTTGCCAACTCTTTTTCTTTTTCTTCCAATTCTAATTTATATAGCTTCGATTTTAAATTTTTCATCGCATATTCTCTGTTTTTTATTTGACTGCGTTCTGCTTGAGATTGAACAACTATTCCTGTAGGTATATGTGTTATTCTTACTGCCGAATCGGTAGTATTAATATGCTGCCCGCCCGCACCTTGTGCTCTATAAGTATCTATTTTTAAATCTTCCGAATTTATTTCTATATCTATCTCATCATCAGAAAATTCCGGTATAACATCTATTGAACAAAACGACGTATGACGTTTACCTGACGGATCAAAAGGAGAAATACGAATTACACGATGAACACCTTTTTCCCCTTTTAATAAACCATATGCAAAATCACCCTCTACTTTTATAGTAGCTGATTTAACTCCTGTAATGTCACCGGTTTGATAATTCAAATAACTATAATTTAAACCCTGCTTAACAAAAAACCTCTCGTACATCCTAAGCATAAGCTCCGCCCAATCTGTAGCGTCTGTCCCGCCGGCTCCTGCATGAATTTCCAATATTGCCGCATTGTTATCATATTCCTCTGAAAATAATAACCTGAAGCTGAAATCATCTACTTTCTTTTTTAAATTTTTTACAGTATCAATCAATTCCGTATAAATTTCTTCATCTTCATCTTCTTTTAAATACTCTATCATTTCACTTGAGTGTTCTGCATAATCAATCATTTCATTAAATTCATCTAATTCTTTTTTTATGTTCTTAGATTCCGTAACCATTTCACCGGCTTTTTCCGCCTCATTCCAAAAGTCAGCTTCCAACATCATATTTTCTATTTCAGCAACACGTTCTTTTTTATCTTCTATATTTAGAGAATTTTTAAATTCTGTAATTTTCTTTTCGATTTCTTCCAGCTCTCTTTTTAATTCAACAAGTTCCAAAATTGTCACCTCTTTTTCCTTTTTTATTATACAAGAATTATCTCCAATATACAAGAGTTCATAACAGTAAATACTTTTATATTAATATTTCACATTGAAATAGATAGTGAATAAAATTTTAATACTTTTTTCACATTGATAAACATACCCTATTATAATAAAATTACCGGGATTATATAGTATAATATTATGAGTTTTGAATAAATTATTTTAGTTTATAATTCACATGGGCAATAAAATAACAAATTTTCTCTATCGTATTATTAATTCTTTTCACCACTATATATTATAATTAATTTTTCTATTTTCAACAGTGAATTTTCTGAAAGTTTATTTTGTATTTTTTCTTTATTCATGGTATGATAGTTGTAATATTTATTTATACGATTAATAGGAGGATAATATGACTTTTGAACAATATCAATACACAAGACCTAATATTGAAGAAACAAAATCTAATATTTTAAAAATTGAACAAGAAATAAAAAATGCTAAAACCGCTAATGAAGTATTGGAAGTATTTACTAAATATAACACTCTGAGAAATTCTCTTGAAACAATGTCCGTTCTAGTTGAAATCAGACATACTATTGATACAACAGAAAAATTTTATGAAAGTGAACGAGAATTTTGGGATGAATTTTCTCCTGAATTAACTGCATTAAAAACAAAGGTTGACACTGCAATTTTCAATTCACCTTTTAAAACCGAGTTAAAAAAAGAAATCGGAGAACACTATTTCAATCTAATTGAAACTAATTTAAAAGTTTTCAACGACGATATAATTGAAGACCTTAAAGAAGAAAATAAACTTGCTTCTGAATACACTAAATTAACTTCAAGTGCAAAAATTCCTTTTGACGGCAAAGAAAGAAACCTTAGCGGTATGGCTAAGTACACTCAACATGAAGATAGAAATGTAAGATTGGAAGCGGGAAGAGCCGTTGCTAAATTTTTCACCGATAATCTTGAACAATATGACAGCATTTACGATCGCATGGTTAAAGTTCGTACTCGAATTGCTAAAAAACTTGGTTTTGAAAACTTTGTTGAAGTTGCATACCTTCGCTTAAACAGAACGGATTATAATGCTAAAGATGTTGCTAATTACAGAAAACAAATTCTTGAAGAAGTTGTTCCTTTAGTCGAGGAATTAAAGAAAGCTCAAGCAAAACGCCTTGGTTTAGAAGCACTTCGTTTCCAAGATGAAGCCGTAAACTTTAAATCCGGCAACCCCACTCCAAAAGGTGACAGAGCCTATCTGGTAGAAAGTGCAAAAACTATGTATAAAGAATTATCACCTGAAACAGATGAATTCTTTAGCTTTATGGTAAATAACAATTTACTTGATCTTGATACAAAACCGGGCAAAACAGGTGGCGGTTATTGTACATTTTTACCCGATTATAAAGCTCCATTTATCTTCGCAAACTTTAATGGGACACCTCATGATGCCGAAGTCCTAACACACGAAGCAGGTCATGCTTTCCAAGTATATCAAAGTAAAAATCATTTACCTGAATATGTCTGGCCTACTTTTGAAGCATGCGAAATTCACTCAATGAGTATGGAATTTCTGACTTGGCCGTGGATGGAACTATTCTTTAAAGAAGAAACTGAAAAATTCAAATACTATCACCTGACAGGCTCTTTAAAATTTTTACCATACGGCGTAACAGTAGATGAATTTCAACATGCTGTATATGAAAATCCGGAAATGTCACCAAAAGAACGTCGTGCAAAATGGATAGAAATTGAAAAAAAATATTTGCCATCACGTGACTACACCGATATACCTGAACTAAACAACGGTATGTTCTTCTATCGTCAACTTCATCTATTCCAAATGCCATTCTATTATATAGATTACACACTAGCACAAGTTTGTGCATTCCAATTTTGGAAAAAAGCACGTGACAATAGAGAAAAAGCGTGGGAAGAATATCTTCACCTATGTCGTTTAGGTGGAACACTTCCTTTCTTAGCATTAGTTAAGGAAGCAAATTTAGAAAATCCATTCCAAGATGGAACTATTTCTCACATTGTACCTGAGATAAAAAAATATATTGATTCTGTTAATGCAGAACAATTTTAATAAAAATAGGGCTGATCCCAAAACTAAAAATTCTAACAAATTTTACTTATTGGTAGTCAGCCACAGCGGTTCATTGATTTAAAAAGTTACTTTAAAAAACTTTTACCCTACATCAATGAACTGTACGGGGCGTCTTAACAAAATCGATTTATAACAAAATCATGATTTTTTAAGTCGCTCCCTACTCTTATAATGGAGGTAATCTTATGAACAAAAAAAAGAAGATTGCAGCGTTCTTTGATATTGACGGAACTCTTTATAGAGATTCGTTAATGACAGAACACTTTAAAAAACTAATAAAGTACGAAGTTGTCGATGAACGTTATTGGATAAACGGAGTAAAAGATACCTATATAAATTGGGATAAACGCTTTGAAGACTATGACAACTATTTATTCGAGGTTTCAGAAGCCTATGTTCAAGCAATAACGGGACTTCATAAAAAATACATTGACTTTGCTACCGAGCAGGTTATGAAATTAAAAGCCGATCGAGTATATAAATTCACGAGAAATATTATTGAACAACACAAAAAAGATGAACACCTTATTATCTTTATTTCAGGTAGCCCTGATTATCTGGTAGAAGCTATGGGCAAAAAACATCATGCGTTTTTAGCAGTAGGTAGTAAATACATAATAAAAGATAATAAATTTACCGGTGAGGTTATCCCTATGTGGGACGCCGACAGTAAAAATGCAATGATAGATAAATTGGTAAAAGAATACAATATTGATTTAGAAAAATCCTTTGCTTATGGCGATACAAACGGCGATTATAATATGCTAAGACGAGTAGGTAATCCTGTAGCTATGAACCCGAGCCGTGAACTTCTCAGTAAAATTAAAGACAACAAAGAACTGTCAAAAAAAGCTACTATTCTGATAGAAAGAAAAGATGTTATCTACAAAACTCATGCTGATATAGAAATTGTGGAGGTATAAGAGGAATTAGGTTTTATAAAACCAATCAAATTTTATTAATAGTTTTAAAATAAATCCCCTTAGAAAATAGCCCTCAAAACACTTGAAACAACTGTGTTTTTGAGGGCTATTAATTTCTTAAGTGATAAACTTATGGTTAGTTTATAATACCTATTTTCTCATGTTTTGTATTTAATCTAGGGTCAAAAAACTGATTAATCTTGATAATTAATTGATTAAGGCTGTACATCATATTTATACCGCGTTATTTCTTTAAGACCGCATTAATAATAACAAATAACTCTATCCATGCCAATATTATTAAAATAACCATTTGTAGTAAATTGTTAATTAGTAAATCCATATCCCACAATGCATGCATCAGTATAATAGATGAAAAGAAGAAAATAAATTGAGATTTCATAAAATGAGATAACTCTAAATTTTTATCTCTTTTAGCTATTATTAATGCACCACCCGCTATAGCTGTCCATGCAAGATGAACACCAATAGATGTAGTAGTACGTAAAATAGTTATATTCATAGGTTGGTATTCTTTCATGAATAAGTCTTTAGAATAAAAAGATTATCTTTAAAGACATATCCAACTCCTACTAAAATAAATATGAGAGAAGCAAAAACAGAGTAGAATGTTTTTTTATCTTCTCTTTTTATGTATATTTTGTTCATATGTAGTATTATTTGAGTTCATCTTTTTTCCGTATGGCTGACAGAAATTAGAAGTAGCACTATTTTCTTTCCCACAATTATCACAAAATTTCATAATACATTATTTCCTTTATATTTCGTATTCTATAATATTAATTTACACTTATAAAGAGATTATCATCGTACACATGTATGACATATCCTCCAAATGCTCCACTTATCCATTGATAATTGAATTCTGCAGTTTTAGTTTCTCCATTTTTCATTTCTATGTAAATAGTAATAGGGTCATCTGGATTCACTTGATGAAGAGAATTGTAATTTGTAGTAATTCTTTTTGCATTTTTATACGAACTTTTAACCGTTGATAACATTTCTGAATCCCCACCTCTTTTTATCCATTCTTGTTGAAGACTTGTTACATTATCAGGAATAGTCATACCCATTGAGTTTTTTCTTTCCATTTTTACAGGTTTATTTTCTGAAGTCGTATTTTGATTTTTAACTGATGTTACCTTTTCGGTATTTTCTTTATTCTCATTTTTATTTGCTTCATCACTCAATTTAGCTTTTAAAGCACTGTGATTAAATTTATATTTATCTAAAATATCATTAATACTGCTGCTATCTTTATTATCTAGTGCTTCAATTTCTTTTAATGCCTTATCGTAATTTGTAATATCCGATTTTAACCACTCTTCTACCTGTGAAAAAGTATCATCCATTTTTAATGTTTCTACTTTTTCCAGTGATTTTTTAGCTCCCTCAATATCCTTGTTATCCAAACTATTATGAGTATTTTTTAATTCTTTCGCTATTTTTATTTCTGTTTTTATATTAGAAAGTGATGATTTGTCTTGCAAACTCTCTAATCCCGCCACACCGGTATCAAAATCGTGTGTAATATTAATAGCATCAATATATTTTTGATGTTCAGCTTTTACATTTTTACTGCTACCGCTACCTAGAAAAAAGTAATATCCCACAAAACAAATTATAACAAATACTATCATTCCTGAAACTATTCCTACTGTTGTTTTTTTCATAAAAACCTCCTTAGTTTAAATATAACTTAATTTACATTGATATAAACATGTAAATTTCATATATTTCTAATGTTTAACTTTCTCATTTTATACTACTCCACCAAGAAAAGAGTAACCTACTTCAAAACAAAATACATCAAATACTATTGCTCTGAAGTCATTACTATATTTTTTATATTTCACTTGAAATATTATTTTCTACAACTTTCTCTTCGTCCCCATAATCTCTCACTACTCCTTGAACTATATCTAAATCTTTTTGTGCTTTTTTCTCTGAATAATCATAAGTAACTTCACTCAATCTTTGTCTTAAATTTTCACCTGATTTACTAAGACTTACATAAGTAATTCCACCTGATATAAATCCACCGACTACAGGAATTGATTTTTGAACTACTTTTCCTAAACCGCCTTTCGTAACTTTTATACCAAAAAATTTGGCTACCGATTTTATTATTGGGTACCATACTGTTTTTGTTACAGCTGTTTTATTCAAGATTTTTACTATTTCTTTAGGTGAATTTTTTGAAAATAATCCTATTGCTGCTGTTGCCGATGAGGAACCTAACATTACTCCAAAATATGCAATAATCGTATTATAGCCATTTTCTTGTAGTACACCACTAGCATCATGTAAATCATTTTCTCCGTAAAGATAAGCTAATTTTTGCGCTAATCTTAAGCTATGAGCTAAATTTTGTAATATATCTGCTGGAATAGTTCCAGCTATTGCATATCCTCCTGGAAGACCGGTTGCAAATGCTGCTGCCGACGAACGATTTGTTTCTGTTTTTATTACTTTTTTTGCTAATCTATCTATATAATATCGTGAAAATAATTCTACATTTCCTGTTTTTATATATTCTTCTATTTTATTAGAACTCTCGTTTTTAAAAGTATCATACAAAAATTCTCTTCTATTAATTTTTACATAAGGTAATGTTAAAGCTTTACTAATATATTCTTCACCTGTTTTAATATATATATTTTTTTCTTCCATTGTTAAATTAATTCTCCTTTTGAATAGTATTTATTTATTTTTATTAATTTTTGATATTATTCTTTCATCTTTTTCCTCCTTTTAATTTAGATATACTATTTATTATTCTCAACATCGACAGACAAAAAATAGCTTTTTTTGCATCTCTTATTCTTAATGGTCTTTTTACAGCTTCATTCATCAAAATTCCTATTATTCTATTCATCCCCCTACACCTCTCTTTCTTCTAATATTTCAACATCTTCACCTTGACTGTTAAGCCACATGTTTATGCCATTGCCGTAGCTTTCTGCTTCAATTATATGTATACCATTTTCTGATTTTAATACTTTAGCTGTCGGTAGTCTGTCTAAGATGGATTCTAATGATTTTCCACTAAATTTGAATTTTACTTTTTTAAGTTTTCCTGTATACATAAATTGAATTCTCTTTCTAAATTCTCCGTCTTCGAATTTATCTCTATACGGAATATAAAAACTTTCATCTGTATATTTGATTTCACTCATTCTATCTATTCTAAAGATAATCGGAATTTTTTCTTCATCTTTTTTATCAAATGCTATTAAATAAAAATAATATTCCGAAAACATTATAGCTACCGGTAACATTTCTTTTTTAGTTTTTTTACCATCCATTCTTGTATAATTAAACTTTATAACTTTACTATCTCTTATTACTACAGATAAGTCATATATCAAATCCAAAAGTTTCTTTCCATGCTGCGGTTGTACATAATGGTATACTTCATTATCTAAAATACTCTTGGCATTCTTTTGTAAAATCTTAGGTAATTGAGCGATTAATTTATCGTATAATAATTTCAATTCACTATTATTAAATGCTCTACTTTCCAAAATTATTTTTGAAACAGCTAATATTTCTTTTTCGTTCAAGTTTTTGCTGATATCATCTTTTATTTCATATATTTCTTTTGCTCGTGAATAGTTGATACTCACATCGCCGTATCTTTCTTTTTTATCAAAAATATACTGTCGCACTTCCTCAATATCCCGTTGAATAGTTTTTTCACTAACTCTATATTCTTGTGCTAAAGATTTTTTCGTCAACGATTCATTATTTTTTAACCTATCAAAAATATCCAGTACCCTATAACTCTTATGTTGTGATAAATAATCGTTCACTTTCCTACCCCTCTTTCTAAATATACAACTGTATTTTCCACCACTATAATATATATTCAAATATTGATAATGTCAAGCTAAAAATTAAAAAATATTTTTTATTCGTCCTTACTTATTTATTATATATTTTCATATGGACTTTTATTGTCCTTTTGGTAATTTTTTTAAAAAAATGTTATATATGAATTTTTTCTTTCTATGAAATTATCTATTCTAAATTTTTATTTTTTAAATTTATTAAAAACAACTACCTTAATTTTTAAAAATTATCTACTATAAGCTCCTTTGAACTATGAATTATTTATTTTTTAATATAATATAGTTTAAAACTTTTTATCTTTTTTATTAATTTTCTTTCCTCTTGGTAAACTTTTTTATATTTATTGAAAATTACTTTACTTTCTAATTGATAGAGATTATAATTTTCAGTAGATACAAATTTATATAAAATATGAAAGTGAGTAATTATTATGAAAAAATCTAAATTATTTTTAGCTATTATGACCGGTGCTATTGTTATTAGCGGATGTTCTGCCAAGACTGAACAGAAAAAAGAGGAAAATAAAACCGAACAGGTTGATACCTCTAAGAGTACAAAAGAACAGCTAAAACAGGCTACTGATCTTTATAAAAAATATGTTGAAGGTCAAGTGGATAATCTTCTTAAAGATACTGAAAAATTTGCCGAAGCACTTAAAGCCGGCAATTTAGATGAAGCTAAAAAACAATATCCGTTAATTCGTATGGCTTATGAACGTTCTGAGCCTATCGCTGAAAGTTTTGGTGAATTAGACGTTAATATTGACTTCCGTCTTGCTGATTATTTAGAAGAGAATAAAACAAAAGAAGGTTGGAGAGGATTCCACAGAATTGAAAAAATCATGTGGGAAAAAAATACGACTAAAGGTACTGAAGAATATGCTGATCAACTGGTTAAAGATATTAAAGAACTAAAAGCTAAAGTTGCAACCGTTGATGTTACTCCTGATTTAATGGTAACCGGTGCTGTTGACTTACTAAATGAAGTAGCTACACAAAAAATTACCGGTGAAGAGGAAATTTTCTCTCATACCGATCTTTATGACTTTAAAGCTAATATTGAAGGTGCGGAAGAAATTTTTAAAATCTTTAAACCTCTTATTGAGAAAAAAGACAGCAAACTTTCTTCTGACTTAGTTGAGAAATTCAAAGTTATTAATGACTTATTAGATAAATATAAAACTGATGATAAAAATTACAAACTTTACACTGAATTAAGTAAAGAAAATACTAAAGAATTATCAGAAGCTGTTACAAAACTAGGTGAACCACTTTCTCAAATGGGTGTAATTTTAGACGAAGAGGCTAAGTAGTATGGAAGAAAAAGGTAAAAATTGGACAAATAAGAAAATAACACGACGTGATTTTCTTAAAAAAGCAGGTATGACCGGTGCCGGAGCTGTAATCGGTGCTTCAGCACTTGGAGGTTTTTTCGCTAACAAGGCTGAAAACAACCGTGAAATTGCCGACGGTGATGAAAAAATTACCTTTTACGGTAAACATCAAGCCGGTATTACAACAGCGATGCAAAAATGTATATATTTTGTTGTTTTGGATTTATATTCTACAAAACGTGAAGATGTTATTGATATGTTCAAAGAATGGACTAAATACAGTGAAAAACTTATAAATGGTGAACTCGTTGAACCCGCTCTTAAAAACCATTATTTACCGCCAAAAGATACAGGTGAAACGGTAGGGCTTAACCCCTATCGTTTAACTCTTACCTTTGGAATAAGTCCAAGTTTTCTTAAAAAAATGAATCTTGGAAATAAAGGATTAAATGAGTTTAAGGAGCTTCCACCTTTTGCCAGAGAGCAATTAAAAGAACGTTATACCGGTGGTGATATTTGTATTCAAGCGTGTGCCGATGATGAACAAGTAGCTTTTCATGCTGTAAGAAACTTAATAAGAAAAGCACGCTCTACTATCACTATGAGATGGAGCCAATCCGGTTTTGCGGCAATCGGTAATCGTTTAGAAACTCCACGTAATTTATTCGGTTTTAAAGACAGTACAGCCAATGCTACAAAAGAAGAACAATTTAATAATATTGTTTGGTGTGATGGAAACAACTGGCTTAATGGCGGTAGTTATTTAGCTGTTCGCCGTATACAAATGCACCTTGAAACATGGGATAGAACAAACCTAAATGAACAAGAACACACATTCGGTCGCTACAAAGACAGCGGAGCACCGATTGGAGAAACTGATGAATTTGCTACCGTTGATTTCGATAAAAAAGATTCGGACGGTAAGCCGTATATTCCAACCGATTCTCATGTTCATCTGGCACATAAAACAGGTGTCGAAGTATTAAGACGTTCTTACTCTTATTCTGACGGTATTAATGAAACTACCGGTCAATTTGAATCCGGTCTACTCTTTATTTCATTTCAAAAAGATCCTAAGCAGTTTATTACCATACAGAACAGTCTAGGGAACGAGGACAAAATGAATGAATATATTACACATATCGGTAGCGGTCTATTCGCTTGTTTCGGTGGAGTGAAAGAAGGTGAGTATATTGGTCAAAAATTATTTGAGTAAAATAATAATAGCTGTTGCCATTGTACTTAGTGCGATACTTCCTTATAGTTACTACGCTCAGGCAAAAGATAGAACATCTTACAGTCAATTATTTATTAAAATTACCGATGCTACCACAGCTTTAAAAAATAATGATAATGATAAAGCAAAAAAATTGATTGAAGAATTTAAAACAGAGTTTGAATCTACTAAAAATTCAGACTCTGAAGCCGGAAAAAAGGTTAAACAAACAATTAAGACAGATAATATTAATGAAGAACAACTAAGAGAACTTTCTACCGCACTTCTAAACTTTGAAAACGAGCAAAATCCACTGGATGTTGATGCGGAGAAAAAAGCATTTAAAACAAAATTATTTCCGGCTTTTAATAAATTAGAAAAAGCTATCGACACTAAAGATGTTGAAACGATGAAAGCCGAGTATGTGAAATACAATGCCGCTTGGGTTAGAAATGAAGGTATTGTCCGCACGTTAGAACCTGCTTATTACGGAAAAATAGAAACAACTATGTCGTTTTTGCGTAGTTCTATGGAAGTCGAACCTTATGATTACCAAACGACAAAAATGTATCTGACAGATTTAAAAAAATATCTTGATGATTTTTTAGTAGGGAAAAAATTAGAACAAAATAATGATGTGAAAACTCTTGAACAAGGTATTAAACTATTAGAAGAAAGTTATAACTCCTTTGTTAACGGTGATAAAGCCCAAGGTTCTCAAAAAATGAAAAAATTTATTGAAGTTTGGCCTGTTATCGAGGGAGATGTTCGTACTCGTAATGCCTCACTTTATACAAAAGTGGAAAGCGAAACCCCTATTATTATGGTTAAAGGTGATGAGGTTAAATATCAGGAGCAACTGAAAAATTTAATCACCGAACTTTCTAAAATTGACACAAAATCTAATTATAACGCTATCGATTCAATGCTTATTCTGTTACGTGAGGGTGTAGAAGCACTTGTTATCGTCTTATCACTAGCCGGTGCATTAAGAGCGGCTAAACAACGTAAAGGTTTAATCTGGGTTTATGCGGGTGCTATTGTCGGTATTTTAGCCAGTATTCTTGCGGCGGTAATACTAAAATATTCATTCCCTGTTTTGGCGTCCGGAACCAATAGGGAAATTATTGAGGGAGTTGTTGGTATTTTTGCCGTAGTTATGATGATTGGTATCGGTATTTGGCTACATGGTAAATCATCGGTTAAAGCATGGAAAAATTATATGGATAAAAAACTGAATTTGATGCTTTCTACCGGTAGTTTTATTTCAATGTTTACGTTAAGTTTTCTTGCAGTATTTCGTGAAGGAGCGGAAACAATACTATTCTATGCCGAAATTATGCCGCTAATTAGTACCGCCAGCCTGTTGACAGGAATCGGATTAGCCGTCATCGCTTTAATTATTATCGGCTTTGTTATGCTTAAAGCTTCCGACAAACTACCTATTAGCAAAGTATTTCTTGTGCTTTCTTGGTTAATTTACATACTTGGATTTAAAATGTTGGGTGTAAGTGTTCATGCTTTACAAATTACGAATATGGTTTCCAATCATATACTTGAACATATTCCCACTATTGAATGGTTAGGTATTTATCCGAGTACAGAGGTACTTGGTTCACAGATTATTTATATAATTATAGTTGTTGCCAGTATTCTTTATGAAAAATCTAAACATAAATAGGGTATAATTATGAAATATGGTGATAAAGTATCAACCGTCGATCATTTAACGGAACTTAGACGGAGATTGATATTAAGCCTTTTGTTTTTTATCATCTCCTTTCTTGTAAGTTTGGTATGGTCTGCGGATATTTATAAATTTTTAACGAGTAATTTTAAAGATAAGTTGATTGTTTTAGGTCCTAATGATATACTATGGATATATTTAACTTTAGCGGGTATTTGTGCTATTACATTTACGATACCTTTCGCTTGTTATCAAATATGGGCGTTTATCAAACCTGCACTTGAAAGAAGAGAAGCACGCGCATTGCTTGCTTACATTCCGGCGGTCTTCATCTGTTTTACAGTCGGTTTATTGTTTGGTTTTTTCTTGGTAACTCCTGCCATTTTAAACGTACTGCTTTCAATAGGTAATGATTTATTCAATACTCAGCTGACAGCACAAAATTATTTATCTTTTGTTATTAACACAACTATACCAATCGCTATCTTATTCGAGTTTCCGGTTGTTGTTGCGTTTTTAACATCTCTTGGAATTGTTACTCCAAAATTTCTTACAAAAAACAGGCGTTACGCATATTTTATTTTAATCGTTATTGCTGTTGTTATTACACCGGCGGATTTTATAAGTGATATTGTAATGTCTATCCCATTGATACTAATTTATGAAGTAAGTGTTCTGATTAGTAAATATATTTATAAAAAAAGAGGTTAATAACTATGGGTTTTTTGCGTGATATAGGTGCTCCCGGAGTTATTGTGCTTATTATTGCAGCACTAATTATCTTTGGACCGAAACGTCTTCCGGAACTTGGTGAATCAATCGGAAAAATGTTTACATCATTTAAAAAATCAATCTCCGGATTAACTGATGAAAATTCTTCATCAGAAAAAGAAAAAAATGAACAGGAAAATAAATAAAATTGAGTTTTTGACTCAATTTTATTTATTTTATAACTATTTATACTATTTTTCTAAGTTTTTTAAATCATACGGTGTTAGTTGATATACTTGATTTAGCCAATTATGATAGAATAAATATGCTACACATCGCCACGTGTTTTTAGGTTCTTTTGTATCATCATTTTCCGGGTAATAATTAAATGGAACTTCTATCGGCAGACCACTACTTTTATCTCTTATATATTCATTGTGTAAAGTATCTGCTTCATATTCAATATGGCCCGTTATAAATATTTTTCTTAAATTTTTTGTAGTAATCAACAGCGTTCCGGCTTTGTCTGTTTTTGCTAAGATTTCTAATTCATCAATAGTCAATAATTTATCTTCTTCTATTTTTGTATGTCTTGAATGTGGTGCTAAAAATACGTCTGTAAAGCCACGTGTCAACGCATGGTTTTTAATTAAAACTTCATGTTCAAAAACTCCAAATATTTTTTCTGAAACCTTTTCTTTTTTTACACGATAATGATAGTATAAACTCGCTTGTGCTGCCCAACAAATATTTAATGTTGAAAATATATGGGTTTTACTCCATTTAAAAATCTCTTTAAGTTCTTCCCAATAATCCACTTCTTCAAACTTTAAATGTTCTATCGGTGCTCCCGTTATGATAAGACCGTCATAATACTCATTTTTTATCTCAGAAAATGTTGTATAAAATTTTTCTAAATATGAATTTGCCGTGTTTTTAGCAATGTGAGTTGCTACATGCAAAAATTCCACTTTTATTTGTAGAGGTGAATTTCCTAATAATCTTAGTAATTGTCTTTCTGTTTCTTCTTTTTTTGGCATTAAGTTCAATATTAAAATTTTAAGTGGTCTAATATCTTGATTTTTTGCTCTATTTTCTTCAATTACCACAACATCCTCTTTTAATAAATCATTTTTTACCGGTAAATCATTTTGAATACAAATTGGCATAACTTTTTCTCCTTAACTATTTTTTATACAGATAATTTTTCTATAAAGTGCAACGTAAAAAACTCATCTCTATTGCATTTTACTACAATAGGGACGAGTTTATCGTGTTACCACCCTGTTTTATAAATAATCTCACAATTATTTACCTTAATCAGTACATTATAAATACCGTATGCTTTAACGTGCATTAACGTAACCACCTATTAGATAATTATAGCTCCAAGACCATTTTCAATTAACTGATATTTTGTTTTCTTTCACCGAACAAAAACTCTCTTTATTTATACCGAGATAATTTACTTATCTTTTCAACACTAATTCTTATTAAATTATCTATAGTATAATTAATACTCCAACTTTTGTCAAGAAATTATACAGCTATATCATATGAATTATCCTTAATATTTTTTATAGTTTATTGTTAATATTCTAAATATAATCAAGGTTACAAAACATTAAAAGAGTGATGAATTTTTCCATCACTCTTTCTTTTCCTGATTTTTTAATCAGTTTTGTTTAATAGCCCAAAACGTTTATTACTTTTGTTTATTTCTATTCTTCATCTTTTCTTTTTCTTCTTAATGCTAATCCAAGTCCTGCCAATAATGTTGCCACTCCTGCATATATTCCATTTGTTGCCTCATTACCTGTTTTTGGTAATGGTGTTTTTGGTGTTGTCGGTGGTACCGGATTAGTTGTCGGATTGGTGTCTATGTCTAATACTCCGTCTGATGTACGGGCTATATTTTTAATCTCTTTGCCATATGTTTCTTCATTGACTTTTACTTTAAATGTTACTGTCCATGTTTCACCTTTGGCTACTCTCTTAGTCCATACTACTTCTCCGTTTGTGTATTTTCCATTGTTATCTGCTGAATTTTCTACATATGTTGTGTATTCAGGGATTTTATCTTTAATTGTTACATCTCGGTCTTCTCCCGTTGTATTTGTGTAACTTACTGTATATGTTAAGATATCTCCAGGTTTTACCGCTTTTCCGTTTATTGTTGTTCCTTTATTATCTACAACATCTTTTATCGGCTTTTTCGGTGTCGGGTTATTTGTTGGGTTGGTATCTATATCCAATACTCCGTCTGATGTACGGGCTATATTTTTAATTTCTTTACCATCTACGTCATTGTTTACTTTTACTTTAAATGTTACTTTCCATGTTTCGCCTTTAGCTACTTTTTTACTCCATGTTACTTCACCATTAGCGAATTTTCCGTTGTTATCCGCTGAGTTTTCTACATATGTCGTATACGCAGGGATTTTGTCTTTAATTGTTACTTCTCTATCTTGGTCTGTTGTGTTTTTATATTCAACAGTGTATGTTAGAGTTTCTCTAGGTTTTACCGCTTTACCATTAATTGTTGTTCTACTTTCGTTTACAACATCTTTTACTGGTTTGGTAAATTCTTCAAGTACCCACTTACCTATAAAGTGAACATCTTGACCATCTATAGTTTGTGTCTCTTTATCATACCCTTTAAATACCCAGTTACCTTCTTTTACAGTAACTTTAGTTTTTGTAGGTTGATCCGGATGTACTACCGTACCGTTTGGAATTCTTTCAACGGTTTTTGGTGTCAAATCCTTAACAGATTGTGGCAATTCTTTGCCCGGAGTTCCACTAATAAACTCATGAGTTTTTTATAAAGTAAGGTTGTTCTTACTTTATTAGATGGTGTTAGTGTGTTATCAGCTTTTAAAGTTACTATATTATCTATAATTCCTGAAGTTTTTCCTTCTACTTTTTTATTGGTTTCCATATTATAAGTAACAGTAATTTCTTTTCCTGCACTTTCACGTTGCAAATATTCATCTCCCATATTGACAATAACCGTTTGTCCATATGTTGTAATAGTATAATCCTTATTTTCCGTTAATGTTTTTCCATCTACATCTACTTTTAAACTCTTGAAGTCTAAACGGTCATCAAAATTATCTATTAAATTTAAATTACTTAACGGTCCTATAATATCTTTTCCCGGAGTTGGAACTTTAAATGTCCCTGTGTAAACAATTTTTTCGCCGGCTTTAGCCAATACTTGCGGTTTATCGACAGTTTTTTTAGGTGCCGGAATTTTACCTTCTACAAAAAGTCCAAAGACTGTTGAGCAGTTTATCGTTGTATGATATCCAAAGTTTAATTTATTATCAACAGAACGTACGGCTAATCCCGATACATTATTTTCTTGGTCATCACCTTCTGTTGTGGTGGTTGCCTTCCAGTAAGTTGAATCACCTTCTGTTACTTGATTTAATTTATTTCTATTATTTATAACTCTTTTGTCAACACTTGTACTATAATTTTTAATATAAAAAGTTTCTCTAAGAGAACCATCAACAACATCAATATCAGCCGGACGCATAACTAATTTTAAATCTGTTTTTGAACCATCTGAATATCTTAATTCAGCTGTTATGTCTGCATCATTCCAAAAAGCCCCTTTTATAAGATTAGTAGGGTTTTCATCTTTATATGGATCATATTTTTTCTCACTATAAATAAGGTTTCCTATTTCAAAATTTCCACCTTCACCCCAAAAGCTTGAAAGTTGGAAAAATGGAACAGCAGTTTTACCTTCTTTTTCAAGAGCATTTTTAGCTACTTCATTATTTAAATAATGAAGAGTAACCTTATTAAATTTTAAATATGCATCAACTTTTTTACCGTAAACTTCACCTACATTTGAAAATTTCAACTCCAAAGGTTTATAAAAAACCTGATTCCCTTTATTATTTTTATCAACTTTAAGGGAAAAATTTTGCAATGGTCCGGAAAGCTGTTTTAAATTTCCTTCATACCATGGATTATTTAATGTCGTTTCTTCGACTGCATCAGATTTTGATACTACGGTGGCATTATTTATATTTAAATTAAATTTATATGTATTGATTTTTGCCAAATCCGTATCATCTTTTACTTCATTTACCGAAGCCGCAGCTTTTTTAGCTGGAAAAAGCGATAAAATTACCATAATTGATAAAATTATTACAAACAGTTTTTTTAGTTTAGACAACCTAAATTTTGCCTTTATCATAAATATTCTTCCTCCTTAATTTATTAAATATTTTTCCTTTCTGTGTATTTTTTAGTAGGAATTAATTTACACATGAATTTTATTATGTTATACTATATCATATAGTAAGGATATTGGTTTATATGATTGATATTTATGACTTTTCTGTCATCAGTGTTTTATAATATTATGTGTTATTTTAAGTGTAAATTAAATCCTGATTTTTTTACACTATATACTATGGCAATACCTTGTTTAAACTGTTTTAACTAAGATAAAATTTAACTTTAAAATTAATTTTAAAAAAGAATATTTTCAAAAATTTAACACTTCTCAAATTTGATTAAATTTGCGAAGTGTTATTAATTAGGTTATTAACTAAAAAAATAAAACCGTACCTTAACTAATTTCTTATTAATTGCTATTTATTAAACTCTATTAATGTAAAATTCTCTCCGTCATAATCCAAAATACTTACCGATGTATTAATAATAGTACCTCGTCCTACTTTTTTTATACCTTTTTCAGTAAGAAATGAACGAATTAATCCACCATGACACACCGCTAAAATAATTTCGTTTTGATGTTCTTTATGTTTTTCTTTGAAAAATTCTTCTACTCTATCAGCTGCTTCTGCATCTGTTTCCATTCCACGAAATTCTCCTGCTGTAAGACCCGCACTATATTCTTTAAAAGAAACTCCCTCGTATCCTCCATAAGATTTTTCTATTAAACGTTTATCTTTGTTCACTTTAAGTTTAGAATTATTTTCGCTATTTGAATTATCCAACATATAACGTGCGGTATCAAATGCTCTTCCCAAGGTGCTACTATATGCCGTATCTATTTTGTATCCTTCTATTTTTTTACCCGCTTCTTTTCCTTGCTTTATCCCCTCTTTATTAAGCGGAATGTCACTATGCCCTTGTACCTTTTTACCTTTATTATAGTCCGTTTCACCATGTCTTGCTAAAATAATTCTCATATCATTCTCACTTTCTTTAATTATTATATACTTTTAACAAATAAAGCAGAACATTAAATTATTTATTTGTCCTGCTTTTATATATTATTATATATTAAATTGTTCCAATGTAAAGTTTTTCCAATCAAAATCTATTACATTTAATGCTGTATTATTTATTAGTATATTTGTTTTAGGGTAAAGACCTAATGTTCGCAAAAAAATTCTAATCAAAGCTCCATGACAAACTACCAAAATAGTTTTATCTTCATGAGAATTATATTTTGACGCAAAAAAGTCATTTGTTCTTTTAAATACTTCAGCATCAGTTTCTATAGTTTCTAAACCTTTATTATTTTCTAAAGCTGTAAAATATTCATCAAAGGTCACTCCCTCAAAATCTCCAAAATATTTTTCTATCAATCTATTGTCTTTTTCTATAATAAAGTTATTATTCCCTGAATGTTCAAGCATAAGAGCTGCCGTTTTTACAGCTCTTTTTAAGGGACTACTAAATGCCAAGTCTATATTAAATTCTAAGATTTTATCAGCAGCTTTTGTTGCTTGAGCTATCCCCGTAGCATTCAGTTCTATATCGCTATGTCCTTAAATTTTTCTGTTTTTATTATAATCCGTTTCACCATGTCTTACCAACAATATTTTCATGATATTTACTCCTAGTCAAAAATAAAATCTTCATCTTCTATTGATTCGACGTTCATACTTACTACATAACCATCACCCTTTACACTAAAGAAATCATGATTTTTAGTAGAGGTATTCATCGCATTTTCAATAATAGGATTAATATCCTTATCTTCAAAATATCCCGGATAACCTAAGTTTGCCAAGGCACGATTTGCATTGTATTCAACATAATCTTTTACTTCTTCGTACAATCCTATTTCACCGTAAATATCTTGGGTATATATCAGTTCGTTTTCATATAAATCTAATAATAGTTTATACATTTCTTTATTCGCACGCTCTTGTTCTTCGGGAGTTAATGTTTTGAAAACCTCCTGTGCATCAAAGCCGGTAAAACTACCGTGAATAGTTTCATCTAATAAAATCTTACGGATAATTTCTCCTGATGTGGTTACTTTTCCTTGCCCTGCTAAGTATAACGGATAAAAGAACCCGCTGTAAAAAATGTAGCTTTCTAAAAATACAGAAGCAACTCGTGCCATATATAAATCATAATTTTCTACTTCTTGTTTAAAAAGTTTTAAATAATATTTTTCAATAATTCTCGCTTTAAATTGTAACTCTTTATTACTTGGTACCCATTCGTCTAATAAATAATCCGTTTCTTGACTTGATATTAAGGATGTAAAAATTGTTGAATAGCTCTTGGCATGAATCTGCTCCATCATTCCCATAAAACTATATACAGCTTGTTTACGCATATCCTCGGTGTGAAGAGATACTAAGGGCATTCCAATATCTCCTTGTTGAGTGTCAAGTCCGGTTAGTCCTGCCAATACTTTTTTATAAGTATCACGTTCTTTGTCATTTAAGTCTTCATTCCAACTTTTTATATCTTTTGATACCTTAAACTCCGTATCAACCCAAAACTGTGCAATATTTTGTCGCCAATACATAAATGTTAAGTCATCTTGTTTATTCCAGTTTACTGCTTTCATCTATGATTCCTTTCTCTTATTATATTGAACATGATGTACATTCTTCTACTGATAGAAGTTTATTACGTGTATAATATAGGGATTTTAGTCCTTTATAATGAGCATAGATATAATATCTAGCTAATTCTCTTGTTGTAATATCTGAATTTACATATAAAATTACAGAAATACCTTGATCAATATGTTCTTGAATTACTGCCATTAAATCAATTAATTTCATTTGATCCATCGTAAATGCCGATTTATAATACCATTGCGTTTTTGGGCTTAAGTATGGCATCGGATAAAATGTTTCAGCGTTTCCATATGTTCTACGTTCAATTTTATCAACGATTGGTAAGACACTTGAGGTTGAGTTTTGAACATACGAAATACTTTGTGTCGGTGCAATCGCCATTCTATAAGCATGATATAAGCCATTTTCTTTTACTCTATTTTTTAAACTACGCCAATCTTCTTTAGTTGGGATATAAATATCTTCAAACAAGATTTTAACCTTATCTGTCTGTGGAAAGAAATCTTGTTCTACGTATTTATCAAAATAACTCCCACTATAATAATCAGATTTTTCAAAATCTTTAAAAGTTGTATTGCGAGCTTTTGCAATCTGCATCGAACGTTCTAATGTGTAGTAGTTCATCATCATAAAGAAAACATTGGCAAAATCTTTTACCTCTTCGCTCTCATAGGCTATTAAGTTTTTTGCTAAATAACCGTTTAAGTTCATCGCACCTAAACCTACTGAATGAAATTCTTCATTAGCTTTTACTACACCGGGGGCATTTTTTATCTTGGTTGAATCACTGACAAACGTTAAGGCATCCATGCCGGAATAAATAGATTCTTTAATTTTTTTACTCTCCATTACATTTACAATATTTAATGACGCAAGATTACATGAAATATCACGTTTTATAATATCTCCTTCTCCATAATCTTTAATAATTGATGTTTCTTGTAATTGGAAAATTTCCGTACATAGATTACTCATTTTAACCTGTCCAATATCTTTTAACGCATGATGTTTGTTTGCATTATCTTTAAACATTAAATACGGATACCCTGATTGAAGTTGTGTTTGTGCAATTAAATTTAACATATCACGAGCGTTGTATTTGCGTTTTAATATATTTTCATTATCTACAAATTCATCATAATATTTTGCTAAATCAATATCATCAAGAACCAATCCGTATTCTTCATAAATTGAATGTGGCCCAAACATATAAAAGTCTTTATTATCTTTAGCCAACTCAAAAAATAGGGACGGCACTATAATTCCGGTTGAAATAGTCGGTAAACGTAACTCTTCATCAGCATTTACTTTTTTAGTATCCAAAAATTCCAACACATCATAGTGAAAGATATTCAAATAAACCGCTCCTGCACCGGGGCGTTGTCCCAGCTGATCTGCATAGGCAAAACCTTGTTCAAGAGATTTAGCAACAGGTATAACACCCTTAGCCACTCCTTTTATTCCTTTAATACTTTCTCCACGTGCACGAAGTTTAGATAGATTAATAGCTACCCCACCTCCAATTTTTGAAAGTTGTTTTGCCGTAGAATCAATGTAATTAATAGAATTTAGTGAGTCGCCTACTTCCAGTAAGAAACATGATACTAATTCTCCACGACGACTACGTCCGGAATTTAAAAATGTCGGTGTCGCAGGTTGAAGACGTTGTTCAAGCATTGCAATAATTAGTTCTTTAGCGAGATTTACATCACCATCGGCTAGATACATTGCAACGATAAATACGTGTTGGTTAAAGTTTTCCAAATATTGTTTTTTATCATTTGTTTTTAGAGCATAATCTTTATAAAATTTACTTGCTGCCATGTAACTTTTAAACTTGAATTTAAAGTTTGCAGCCAGTTCTAAGCATTCTAATATTTCATCTTCAATATATTTATCAAAAATATTATAATAAAAATTTTCTCTCACTAAGTAACGTAATCGTTTAATTTCCGAACTAAACTTTACGGTTTTATAATCTACTTCACGAAGAAACTCCTCAATGGCTTCTTGGTCTTTTTCTAATTTGAAAAAACCTGTTTCACCACGTTTCGTTACCTCATTATTTAATTCAATATGGTTAAATTTTTCCATTCTTTGTACTCTCCAAATAAATTTTCTTGAATTTAATTAAATCTCTAGTATTACCATGTAATTCTATTTTCATTAACAATGGCACATTATATTGTTCGCTAATTGTTTCTGATGCCTTAGCGAAACGATTTCCCCAATTTTTATTACCACTCCCAACTACACCGACCAGATGCTTACCATTTTGTTCTAAAAACGTAATAACATCATCAGGTACTTTCCCAAAACCAATCGTCGGTGTGACAAGTATATAGTCAAAATCTACATCATAATCTACTTCCCACAAATCCAGTACATCTTCGACAGGTATTTTACAGCGTTCAACAAATCGTTTACAGTTTCCTGTTAAAGAAAAATATATTACTTTCATGGTCCCCCTCCAAAACTCTGAGAAATTATTTCCCGGAAATTTAAAACTTAATTAATATTATACCTTGTATTTTATTTTTTTTCAATAAATATTTTTTTGATTTTCCGACTTAAAAATTTAATACATATTTTTTATTTTATTTTCTAATCTTCCACCTTTATTCTACTCTTTTCTTTGCTTTTACTATAACAAAATATTTTATAAATTTTTTTACCGAAATGTAAAAGAGTATATATTAGCCGGCTACTAACATATACTCTCTTTAAGATTATTTTTTATTTGTTCTACGTGCAAACTCTGAAAAATGAAATTTGTCTACCCTGTGGCGACTTTCCGTATAATGAAGAAAATCTGTTCCTTCCGTATATACATCGCCCTTTACAACTGCAATATGCTTATTATCGTTCAAATCAATATAGTTCTTGTCTTCTTCATTTATCGGCTCTATTTCAAAGTGTTTATTACCATATGAAATTTTAATCCCCATCTCATCTTCCAAATAGTCATACAATGAATCTTCTACCTGTCTTGTCGGAACGTTTTCTATAAAAGTTTTCTTGATATAGTCTTTATCTAAAATAACAGCTTCACCATCTATAAATCTCTGTCTTAACAAATAAATCAGTTTTTCTCCTCTTTTAGCCAGACCGAGTTTTATTAAAAATTCCGGAGCTTCTATTTCCTTGTTTTCTATTACTTTTGTAGTAGAAACCGTATTTTGAAGTTCTTGTATTTCTTTGAAACTTATAAGCCCTGAAACCGGTACTCTGTATTTATGAATATCTAAAACAATAGAACCCTTCCCTTGAATTTTATGAATATAACCATTTTCTAGTAACAGTAAAAGTGCTTTTCTAATAGTTTCCCTAGATACACCGTATTCTTTCGCCAATTCGTTTTCACTTGGCAACAGACTGTTATATCTATATTGCCTGTTTTCTATTTTTTCTCTTAATTCTAAATAGATTTTAAAAAACTTATTCATGATTTCCCCCAAATAAAATACTATATGTTGATATTTTAACATAATTTTTTCTATTTAGGAACATTTTTACTCAAAAACTTTAATTATCAATTCTGTTTTTATTAAAAATCGTAAATATGTAAACCAAATTTCATCTATTATAATTTTTTATTTAAGTAAATTTTTATTAATTTTCTTCTTGAGCTATCGCTTTTGCTTCTTCTTCAAGTTTATCTATGTGCATCATATCATTTAAGCGACCTTTAATTAGAAGCAACACTATACCGAATATTAATACTATCGCACCAATGTAAGTAAATACTTGAGTAAAGCTTAATTTTACTGTTAGTTTTGCTAAATATCCTGAAATAATATTTGATAATGAGAATGTCATATACCAGATACCCATTGATAATGATGCGTATTTAGCCGGTGATAATTTGTTAAACAATGACATTCCAATTGGAGAAAGTAGTAATTCTCCTATAGTTAACAACACATAAGTTATTAAAATATATGATATATTCATTTTAGCACCTGATTCTATATTTCCACCAATAGTGTTAACACCTAAAATCATAACTCCAAATGCTATACCTGAAAGTATCATGCCTAGACCCATTTTAGTTCCGGTATCCAAATCCCCGTGTTTAGTTTTACTTAGTTTAACCCACAATGCACCGAATGCAGGCGCTAATGCTGCACATAATAATCCGTTAAATGAAATTAACCACGGTGTAGGAACTGTCCAACCGAATATTGTTCTATCTACTGCTTTTTGTGTAAGAATTGCAAATGATGTTTGTGTTTGATACCATGCAGACCAGAACAATGTTGAGAATACAAATAGTATAGCCATAGCTTTCATTCTATCGATATCAATTTTAGTTAATGGATGATTTACTGATTTTTTAGCTTTTTTACTTGCTACAGGATATTTACCTTTTTCTTTTAACCAAGAAGGTGCAAATAAAGCAAAAACTAAAAATTGAACAAATGCCAATGCTGCCGCCACTAAGAAACCATAACGATAACCATAAGAGATTACTTTGCCGTCACTTCCGACTTTAGCAAACCAACTGTCTGTCATTAAACCGAAGATAATCGGTCCGAATAGGCTTCCTATATTAATAGCCATATAATAAATACTGTATGCGGCGTCTTTCATAGTTACTTGGTCACGTTCATATAACGCACCTACCAACGCACTAATGTTACCCTTACCTATACCGGCTGCTATTAAAAGTAATAATAAGCTGGCTATTACTGTCCACAGTTCACTGGTGGAAAAATATAGTGCTACATATCCAAAACAGCTGAACAATGTTCCTAAAATAATCGATTTTTGGATACCTAAATATTTATCCGCTAACCAACCACCTACAAGTGCCATCATATAACCTAAAGCACCATAATAACCGTATAATTCTGAAGCAAAACCTCTATCCAATCCTAATCCGTTTTCTGCTGTACTGGCAGTAAAGAATAGAATTAAAAATCCTATAATACCGTAAGCATATAAGTTTTGTAACACGGTTACAACGTTAACCAGATGTAGCCCTTTGGGGTGCTTCATTTTTTCAACATTCTCCATAATTATATCCTCCTAATAAATAATTTATGTGTTACGCTTTCATTATATTATATAAATTCTCATAAATCAATAAAAATTTTAGTAAGAAAACTTATTATGAAAATTATATATTTTTATTACTAAAAAAATATATATTCATTTTATTTAATTTTTTTAAAAGAAAAAATATCAAATATTTTAAAATTTTCTATATTGACATATTTTAATAAATCTAATAATACACCTTATAAATTCATTATTTAACCCTTATGTTAAATTTTATAATTATTTTAATCTATATATATTAATATCAATTAAATATTATCACTTACTTTTTTATATTTTCAATTATATTTACATTGTTTTTAAAGATTTAATATAAAAAGAAAGTTCCTTTGATTATCAACAGAACTTTCTTTTTGTTTTCATTATTTATAGAGCAACTACGTTAGCTGCTTGCGGTCCGCGATTTCCTTCTTCTACTTCGAATTCTACTTTTTCGCCTTCTTTTAAAGTTTTAAATCCTTCTTTTTGGATACTAGAGAAGTGTACGAATACATCTTTTTCACCCTCTACAGAAATAAATCCGAATCCTTTTTCCTCGTTGAACCATTTTACTGTACCTTGTTTCATAAGTTACAATCTCCTTTTATTTTTTATTATCAATAATCAATCGTATTCTTGCTTTTAAAGATAATAAATAAAATAAATAGAATATCTTTATTCACTTACAAAACTTAAAACCTGTATTACAATTATTACTTTATATTTTACTGACTTTGTCCATTATATCCTATTTAGAATAAATTAGCAATCAATATGAAAACACCGATAATTTTTATTTTTCGGTGCTTTTATTGTTTAATTCTTAAAATTCGTCTTCTTCTTCGTTTATATTAAACTTAGATACTATTCCGCCATTATCAAAGTCATAGACTTCATCATTTTCTTCTATGTCTTCTTCTTCGATTAATTCGTCAACTTCGTCATGAACATCTTCTTCATCTTCATCAACCATTTCATCAAGTTCTTCATCTTCGATTTCAAATTTTTGAACACTTGGTTCAACAAAACTCTTAATATCCTCAACTAACAGCGTATCTCTTAATTTCCAACTTCCATCTTCTACACAGATAAATCTTCCATCTAAATTTAAGTCAGTATAAAAATATGCTGCTTGAGCTGAAAACTCTTCTTCATCTACTTCTCTTAACGGTTTTATATAATCAAGAAAATCATAAATATTTAATTTCTCAATTTTTTCATCTATCATATATGCGTAACATAAGTCTATTAACGACATTTCTTTTATTTTTTCACCGCTTAATTCTTTTAATTTCGTCATTATCTATTATATCCCTTCTTTTACATTTTTTCCGGAGCTGATACTCCGATTAGTTCCAGTGCATTTTTTATCGTTGTTTTAACAGCAGTTATTAATGCTAAATAACTCTGTGACTGTTCTTTATCCTCTGTTATTACTTTATTATTGTTGTAGAATTTATGGAATGAACTTGCTAAAGTTTGTAAATAATTACAAATTCTATGAGGTTCATAATTTATAGCTGCTTGGGATACAATCTCCGGGAAGTATGCTAAATTTTTAAGTAAATCTACAGAATAATCATCTGTTAATAACTCATAATCACAATCGGTCACATTAATAAAACCTTGTTCTTCAGCCTGACGTAATATTGAACAAATACGTGCATGTGCATATTGAACATAATATAATGGATTATCATTGGATTGTTCTTTAGCTACTGCGAAATCGAAATCCAAATGACTGTCCGCACTTCTCATTACTAGAAAATAACGTGCAGCATCCTTTCCTACCTCATCAATTAAATCACGAAGCGTAATAGATTTTCCTGTTCTTTTACTCATTTTTACAACTTCGCCGTTATTTAATAACTGAACCATTTGCATAATTAGAACCTCTAATTGTTCTGCTTTATACCCCATCGCCACAATACTGGCTTTTAAGCGACCGATATATCCGTGGTGGTCAGCTCCGAGAACATCAATTAATAAATCAAAACCGCGATCTAATTTATTTTTATGATAAGCTATATCGCTGGTTAAATACGTCAATGCACCGTCCGCTTTAATCAATACCCTGTCTTTATCATCACCGGTTCCAAGTGCTGTGGTTTCCAACCATAACGCTCCATCTTTTTCATAAACAAAACCTTGTTCTTTCAAAGAAGCTAATGCTTTGTCTATAGCACCTTCTTGATATAATGATTTTTCGCTAAAATATACATCGTACTCTAAACCAAAATCACCAAGATCTTTTTTTATATTATTCAGTTCATATTCTATTGCATAATTACGAATAAATTCTTCTAAATCGGTACGTAATAATAGACTGTCGCCGAATTTTTCTTTTAACTCTTTTCCGAGAGTTTTAATATCTTCACCATGGTAAGCATCCTCTGGCATTTTTGCATCCAGACCTAATGCTTGTTTATAACGAACTATAGCGGAACTAACAAGGTTATTAATTTGATTGCCTGCATCGTTAATATAATATTCACGTGAAATATTATAACCCGCCTTTTTCATAATTCTGGCTAAAGAATCTGAATAGGCAGCATTTCTGGCGTGACCTACATGAAGTGTTCCGGTAGGGTTAGCAGATACATATTCTAACAATACTTTCTTGCCGTTCCCTACATCAGTTTTCCCGTAATCGTCACGTTCTTTTAAAATTTTATCTATTATACCGCCAAGGCTCGATTTTTTAACATAAAAATTAATAAATCCGGGACCTGCTATTTCAATTTTTTCAACAGATTCATCATCTTCTATATTAGAAATTATCTCTTCGGCTATTATACGCGGATTTTTTCTTAATACTCTTGTTAACTGCATAGCAACATTAGAAGAAAAATCTCCGTTATTTGTGTTTTTCGGTGTTTCTACATAAACTTCTATATCGTTTATATTTAACTTTTTCAAAGAATTTTGCAACAATTCTACTATTTTAGTTTTCAATTACAATACCTCCTTAATAAAATTACTCTAATTGCGTTTCAATAATATTTTCAATGTATTTTTTTGTTTGTTATCGGGATTAAAAATAATATTATAACTTATTTCAAAGAAAACAAGATTATTACGTTCTTTTTTCTTTATCTTAATAAGCTGCATAGCAAGGTTAACTATCCCCATTTCAGTTTTATAATTAGATTTTTTAACAATATAAGTTATATCAATTTTAAAATCATCTTTCTCTATACTAACACTTTCTTTTATTTTGTCAATAAAAATTTTTATTTTTTTATTATTTTTATCATAATACTCTATTTTTTCATATTCTTTTTGATTAAAATATTCTCCAATATAGCTTTCCTCAAGAAGTTTTTCTTCATCTACATAGGTTGTAATTTTTATCTTCATCTATCAATCCCGCAAACTTTCTAATTCTTCTTCTACCATCAGCCACTCTTCATTTAAAGTATCCAGTCGGTCGTTAATAACTTTTAATTGTTCATTAAATTCTTGAGTTTTTATGGCATTTGTGTAAATTTCTTCTTTTATTAATTCTGAATTAATTTCAGAAATATGGTTTTCCAACTCTTCGATTTTTTCAACTATTTCATCTCGAGTTCTCTCCAGCTTTCGAAGATATTTTTTTTCTTCTTTACCCAATATATAACTATTTACTTGTTTTTTTTCTATTTCTACTTCTTTTTCTTCTAAGCTCGCCAGTAGCTTTTCTTGTGCCAATTTTTCCAAATAATAATCATAATTTCCTAAATAAATACTGTAACCCTTATCTGTAATATCAAGGACTTTATTGGCAATTTTATTAATAAAGTATCTATCGTGACTGACAAACAAAATAGTTCCTTCGTAATTTTCCAACGCTTCTTCTAAAACTTGTTTACTGGTTATATCTAAATGGTTGGTAGGTTCGTCCAATATTAAAAGATTATTCTTTTCTAGCATAAGTTTAGCTAGTTGTAATCTTGCTTTTTCTCCGCCGGATAAATCTTTGACAATTTTTAAAACATCATCACCTCTAAAAAGAAATCTTCCCAAAACATTTCTTATTTCCGCTTCTTTCATTAACGGGTATTCGTCCCAAAGCTCATTTAAAATGGTTTTTGATGATTCAAATTCAGCTTGTTTTTGATCATAGTAGCCTAATGATACTTTACTGCCATAACTAACTGCCCCACCAAGAGGATTTTGCCTTTTAGCTATTGTTTTAATCAAAGTAGATTTACCAATACCATTTTTTCCGACTACCGCTATTCTATCTCCTTTATAAATAGAAAAATTATATTTTTCTCCAATCTGACTGTCATAACCCACAGTCAAGTTGTTTATCATTAGAACATCTCGTCCGCTTTGTTCTTTTATTCTAAACTCTATATTTGCTGCTCTGTTATCTTTTTTAGGATTATCTATAAGCTCCATTTTTTCTAACACTTTTTGACGGCTTTTTGCCATTTTACTGGTAGAAGCACGAGCTATATTTTTTTGGACAAAGTCTTCCAGTCTTTTTATATCTTTTTGTTGACTATTATATTCTTTTAATTGTTTACTATAATCATCTTCGTATTGAACTATAAACTTGGTATAGTTCCCTACATATTTTTTTAATTTCCCAAATTCAAGATTATAAACTACATTCACTACTTTATCTAAAAAATATCTATCGTGGCTGACTATAACAATTGCACCGTCATAAGAACCTAGATAATTTTCTAACCAAGCTACATTCTCCATATCAAGATGGTTAGTCGGTTCATCAAGAATTAGAACATCAGGTTCACTAAGAAGCAGTTTTGCCATAGATAATCTAGTTTTCTCACCACCGGAGAATGTACTTATTTTTTTATCAAATACTTCTTTTTTAAAATCTAAACCGAATAAAACACTCTCTATTTTACTTTTATAATGATAATCCTTATGGGTTAAAACTTCATTTTGCAACCTGTCATAACGATTAAGAAGTTTAGAGTCTTTTTCTAAATTTTCCGGTGTTAATTCAGAAGAAAGTTTTTCTAATTCTTTTTCCAAGACTATTATTTCAGAAAAACAGGTAATCATTTCTTCATATATCGATAAATCCTCTCTAACAATAAACTCTTGTGAAAGATAACCTATGCTGGTTCCTTTAGATACCGCTCTTTCTCCGGTATCAAAGCTAAGAGTACCCGCTATAATTTTAAGTAATGTACTTTTCCCCGCTCCATTTCTTCCGACTATAGCTATTCTATCTTTATTATTTATCTCCATTTTTACATTCGAAAAAATTTTATTAACAACAAAATTTTTTGTTATATTATTAAGTTGAATTAACACTTTCTCACCCCTTTTTATTGTCTAAATTTTATATGTAACTAAAACATTATACCACAAACTATATATCTTAGCTAATACTATAGTACACTTTTACCCTTTTATGAGAAAATTTCTCAAATAATTATTCCTCTTAGTTAATTGATAGTTAATATCAATTAAAACAATTATCATCTACTTCATTATTATATTTTAAAATATAATTTTTTTAAAACTTTATTTATATAATAATTAAATATTTTTAAAAGTTAAATTATATTTATTAACGTTTTATTAAAATATAATTTTATCTATCCATAATTTTTATAAAAAAATATTTTTTGTTAAACAATTAAATTTCTATAAAAAATATTTTCTAGCTATTTATATAATAATGTTTTTATCAAAATATTATTGTTTAGTTTTTATATAAATGTTATAATACAAATACAAAAATCATTTCAGGGGGTATTTCGTAATGAAATCGAAAAAAATATTATCTGTCTTAATGTCTGCAGGATTATTAGTTACGCTTGCCGGTTGTAGCAATAGCAACAACAATAATTCATCTACACAAAATTCTAATCAGCCTGCTGACTATGTAAAAGGAGTTTCTTTAGATAAACCGCTAAAAGTGGACAAAGAGGCAGGTACTGTCACAGTACTAACTAAAGTTAACGGTAAATATTTCGAGCAATCTACTCGTCATAATTCTGTTGAACAAAGCGGAACTAATGGTGCTAAATCTATCTTTACAGCATTTGCTAAACCGGAAGATTTTTACAACGCACTTATCGAAATCGGTGCTAAACCCGGTGAAAATATGAATGCTAACAATGCGGAAACTACTCATGTTGAAGGTGATATAATCGATACAAAAGTAACTTGGAACGGTGCTAACAAAGATTATGATATTAACGAAGTAGTAAAAGATAGCAACGGTAAAAAAATTGAATTCCATTTTGGCGGAAACTTAAAAAATGCTAAAGAAAAAAATACCGGTTGTCTTTCTTGCCTAGATAGTTGTCCGGTGGGTATCATTTCAAATTCTACTTACACTTATGGAGCTGTTGAAAAACGTAAAGAGGTTAAATTCACCGGTAACCAAGATGTTTTACCGGAAGACGGAACATACGTTGCTGTTATTTACAGTGTAAAAAAATAATTAATTAAATTTATATTCAGTCGGAGTATCTGCTGTTCTGATACTCTCGACTTTTATTTTAAAAGATTGGAGAGATTTAATGAAACGTTTAAGATTACTATTTTACTTCACTACTATTGGAATAGCCTTAGGTTATTTTTTTGCAGTGTTGCTGTCATTTTTCGTTCAATATGCAATGTTAGCTGATGAAAGTCTTATAATGTATGTTTGGACGCTATATGGTATTATGACAGGTTTTGTCTTTAAAAAAATCGGCAACAAATATGGATTCTTCATTATTGAAGGACTTGTTTTAATAATGATGCTTATTGCCGGTAGAATGAATATTCTATTTTATATTACTAAAGAAGCACTTGGATTAACGTCAGTTAAACAGATTCATACACCGCTTCTTGTTATCATTGTACTGGTAAATATTATTAACTTCTATATAGTCTACACTCGTTCTAAATATCAAAAAGTTTATAGTCGTGAAGAGCTTAAAAAAATTAAGGAAGAAGAGGTTAAACTTAGTGACTTACGTGAAGTAAATCCGGAAGAAGAAGCTAAACGTAAAAAACAACGTAGAAATGCACGTATTATTACTATTGTTGCCTTCGCACTGTTCTTTGCAATTTATTTTACTGTCCCTAGTTTTAAATCAGGAATTAACACGGCATTTGCAACGCTATCACAGTTTGATACTAATGCTGTTATTGAGTATCTTCGTAGTTGGGGAGCGTGGGCAGCCGTAGTATCATTTATTTTAATGATTTTACAATCAATCGCCGCTCCTATACCGGCATTCTTAATTACATTATCTAATGCTGCTATTTTCGGTTGGGTAATCGGTGCTGTCCTTTCTTGGTCATCTGCCATGGCAGGTGCTGCTGTGTGTTTCTATATAGCACGTGGTTTAGGTCGTGATGTTGTTGAAAAATTAACAAGTAAAGGTGCTATGGCCAGTATTGATGTTTTCTTCGAACGTTATGGAGATCGTGCTATTTTAATCTGTCGTTTATTACCGTTTGTATCATTCGACTTTGTCAGTTATGCTGCCGGTTTAACCAATATGGGATTCTGGAAATTCTTTATTGCGACAGGTATCGGACAACTTCCGGCAACTATCATTTATTCTTATGTTGGAGGTACACTTTCAGGCGGAGCAAGAAATCTGTTTATAGGTTTAATGTGTCTATTCGCCCTATCTATCGTAATCGGTATTATGAAAAAAATATACAATGATAAGCACAAAAAAGAAGAAGAAAAACAAAAAACCGGTGAAATGGTAAAATAAAATTATAAGTAATTTTCTAAACTATTTTAAAAAAACTAATTACACCTCTTTATGAAAGTGTAATTAGTTTTTTTTAATAACTAACTCCTGTTTGAGTTAATTGCGAAGTAAATAAAAATTTATTTATATCTATCGTTACATTATTTTTATCTAAAATAAGATTTGATGCTATAAAAATTTTAAATTCTCCTGTTTTATATTCTGTAAAATTATTTCTATTAGAAAAATTTTTCTTTGCTAAAATCGTAATAGCTTTTCTCTTTCTTCCTCCTCAACATAATATCTCATCTAAAGTTATAATTATGTTATATCTTTGTTTTTTTACTAAATATTCTTGTGCCTTTTTTGTAACAGTAATCGTCATTATATCATCTCCTTAAAAATAATAATATTTTTTATAACTACTCTATAGCTTTAAGTGCTTCTACCATATTTACTTTTTTCAGTTTTCTGTGCATGATTAACGTTACAACTATAGTTATTAATATAGTAACTCCTGTTGCCAAGGCATAGACAATAACAGGTACTCTACTACTAAACATCATATTCCTTCCTGCCAGTTCCAAGATTATTCTTAAATATAATCTATAGCCGAGATAATTCCCCAATATTATTCCAACACCGCTCAAATAGAATATTTCTCTAAAAACATATATCGTCACTTCCTTTGGATAAAAACCAAGCACTTTTATCGTTGAGAGTTCTCTAATACGTTCTGAAACGTTAACATTAATTAAGTTATACAGCACTACTAATGCCAATGTTACTGAACAAAGTACCATTACTGCCACAATAATATCTATACCTTTTATAAAATTATCCAATGTTTCCTGAATTTTTGAATTATCACTTACGCCAACAATATCTTTATTATTTTTTAATGTGTTTGTTAACTCTTCTACTACACCACTGTTTTCATTTGTTTTTATTAAAAATGTATTGTCCTGATATTTTTTACCGAACACAGTTTCATAATAATTTTTATTTATATATATAGTATGACCGAAATAATTTTTATTAATCGCTCCTACTTTTAAACTATATTCCTTATCATTAACGATTACCGAAAAATTATCACCTATATTCAGTTTATGCAAATATGCCAGCTTTTCATTAATCACCGCACTATCTTGAGGTAAATCCAATTCCTTTGAATTATCTTTTAATGATATATAATCTTTGTAGTTACTTTCGTCTAAGGTTAGCAACTGAATACTGTCCAATATCTCATGATTTTTTTCAATAGTGGCTAACTGCATATTCACTTTTGCACTTCTAATTACATTGTTATTATTATTAATTTCATTTTGAATATTATCGACATCTTTTTCATCAATATATGGATTATAAGTAGCTGCTATATCAACTCTATTTATAACTTTGAATTGTTCGTTAGATATGTCTATGACGCCATAGCGTATTCCAAAACCTATAAACATTAGCGCTAAGCATCCCGTAACGCCAAAAATAGTCATAAGCATTCTTATTTTATAACGAAAAATATTTCTAAATGTTACCTTTCTTAAAAAGGTTAATCTTCTCCAAATGAAAGAAATTTTTTCTAAAAATATTCTACTACCTCCACTAGGTGCTTTAGGTCTTAACAAATAAGCACTTTTTTCTTTAAGGTTTTTTCTAAGTGGTATAAAAATTGATAAAATTATACAACCTACAGCTATACCAAATGCTGATATTAAAATTAACGGGCTGTAGACTGATACCGGTTTATTCAGCGTGAAAAATCTGGCATATGAATTATAAACCACCGGTACAATAACTAAATAAGCTCCTATTATACCTAATATTGTTCCAATTAAAGTTGATAACACCCCATAAATATAATATTTTTTAGAAATTTGCCAGTTGCTGTATCCTAAAGATTTTAATGTTCCTATATTTATCCTATTTTCATCTATCATTCTGGTTAAAGTCGTCAATGAAACCAAGATAGATACTACAAATAAAAATATAGAAAATACATTAGCTACAAAAGTTAAACTGGCAGCTGAATCAATAAATTGAGCATAATTTTTCAATCCTCTAATATTTTCAACATTAAATCTTGGATAAGTTTCATTTTCTAAACTTCGTTTTGCTACATTAAGCTGTTTTTTATTCTCTTTAATTTTCAATTCCGATTCAGTTATTTTTTTTACTTGTTGATTATACTGATTAATATCAATATTTTTTAGTGCTTCCACCTGATTTTTTGTATCTTTTAGAGTTTTTTCCGCTTCAATTATCTTTTGCTCATTTTCCTGCAATTTTTTCTTATTAACTTCTAAATAATTTTTTTCATCTATTCTCTGCTGTACTTGAAGTTGCTCTATTAAATTATCTCTACTTTTATTTACTTCTTTTGTGTAATTTTTATCACTATACTTATATTTAATATTTGTTAGTTTTATGTTTACTCCGGTTGCATTTTTAAAAGAAAAATTTTCTTTAATTACATAACCGAAGTAATCTTTATTCGCTAAGTTATGATTTGAAACTTCAATATGATCTGCCCCTTGAACAAAACCTACCAGTTTATAACTTGTTTCTTTTAACTTATTTTCGTCGCTATCATTTTGATTGAATGTGATGGTATCACCGATTTTATATTTATTTTGCAATGATTCCACCAATGCTATTTCCTTATTATTTTTAGGGAGTTGTCCGGAAGTTATTTTTGGTGTTGCTAATTTTTCAGGTAGCGATTCTACGTTTAAATAATCACCATTATTATTTATCTGCAATTTTTTTATATAATACTTTTCTAATTCTGAAATGTTATCTAATTTTTTTATAACATTCAGGTCATCATCACTAATTCCAAAATTATGTGTAATTCTTAAATCATAAAAATTGTATTTTTCAAGGTGTTTATTGTAGGTATTTTCCATAGTTGGAGATGTTTCTTTTAAACCGACGAATATAAAAACACCTAAAAACATTATTATCATTATAGAAATAAATTTTGCTTTTGTTTTTAATATTTCTCTAAAAATGTCTTTATTTATTGCTTTCATAACACTACCACTCTATTTCGTCTATACTTTTTGGATTTTTATTGATAATAATATCTTTTACTTTTGCATCATAAATTTCTATTACCTTATCCGCCGCTTGTGCTATTGAACTGTTGTGAGTAATAATAATAACCGTTTTATTTTCATTTTGACAATACTCTTTTAAGATTTTTAGTATACTTTTCCCTGTTTTATAGTCTAACGCCCCTGTCGGTTCATCACAAAGTAAAACATCAGGATTTTTAGCTATTGCACGTGCTATAGCTACTCGTTGTTGCTCACCGCCGGATATTTGACTTGGGAAGTTATGTAATCTATGTTCTAAGCCAACAATTTTTAATATTTCTTCAGCCGATTTTGGACTCTTTACTATTTGTTCAGCCAATTCTACATTTTCCAAAACGGTTAAATTCGGTATTAAGTTATAGAATTGGAAAACAAAACCAATTTTTTCTCTACGATACTTTGTTAATTCTTTATCATCTAAAGCTACTATTTCCTTACCAAATATTTTTATTGAACCCGATGTTGCTGAATCCATACCTCCAATAATATTTAACAGGGTACTTTTCCCCGCTCCGCTGGGTCCTAATATAACAACAAATTCCCCTTCGTCTATTTCAAAATTTATATTATCGTTCGCAATTACTTTGTTATCATTTTCTCCGTATTCTTTTACTAAATTTTTGACTATTATTTTTTTCATATTATCACTCTTTCAATCGTATTCCCTTTTATTATACCATATAATTTACATAAAAAATAATCCCAAAATCTAATTGATAATGGGATTATCCTTTAATTTTTTCTTATCGAATTTCTTTGATACGAGCAGCTTTACCACGTAAATTACGTAGATAATACAATTTAGCACGTCTAACTTTACCTTTACGTACTACTTCAATTTTCTCAACTTTTGGAGTATGAACAGGGAATGTTCTTTCTACACCAACACCGTTAGAAATTTTACGTACAGTATATGTAGCAGAAATTCCGCCACCACGACGTTTAATAACTACTCCTTCAAATTGTTGGATACGTTCACGTCCACCTTCTACGATACGAACATGTACTCTTACTGTATCCCCGGCTTTAAATTCAGGAATATCTGATCTTAATTGCGATTTAGTTACCGCTTCAATGATTTTGCTCATTATTCTTTCTCCTTTTTTTACAAAATGCTCGTTATTAATGCTTGATTAACAGAGGAACATCGTAATTAATGCTTTCACATCCTGTCTATTGTATCATTTTTAAAACTAAATAGCAAGAAAAAATTGAAAATTTTTATTAGTCAGCTAATTTTTTATTGTAAGTTAGGTTATAATAAAAAACTATATATTATTTCACAAATATTCCAGCAAGTTATACTTTCTTATTTTTTTACGATTTTTTTGAAAACTCCCTTAGCAATTTATCATTTTCCTTATAATTCGGATAAAATTTTCCTAATAACTTATAAAATCTAGGTGTGTGATGTGTTTCTAATAAGTGCGTCATTTCATGAACTACGATATGTTCTAAACATTCTATCGGGTATTTTGTAAGCTCTTCATTAACCCAAATTCTTTGTTTTTCTATATTACAAGTTCCCCAACGTGTCTTCATTTTTTTTATTCTAAGTTCGTTTACCTTAACATTCATTATTCTCTCATAATGTTTTACAAATTCTCTAGCCTCTGTTAGAAGAACTTGTCTTAACTTCCTACCCATAAATTTTTCTTTATCAGTTTTATCAGTAATTCCTAATATAATACTATTGGAGATAACTAAAAAATTTTTATCCGCATTTTCTACTAAAAGTTTTCTTTCTTTACCGAAAATATAAAATTTCTCTCCGGTTACATACTCTCTACTTGAATTGCTTTGGTTAATATTTTCAATTCTAGTTTTTACTTCTTTAATATTGTCACATACCAATTTTTTTATAATATAATTCGGTGTTTTGGGAGGTGCAGAGACTGTAATATTCCCATCTTTTTCAACTTTCAAATAAATATTTTTCATATTTTTTCGATATTTTACGATAATATCTAACTCTTCAACTGTAATATTTTTTTTCAAATTTAATCCCTCTTTAATTCATTCCCAACTAAAGCAGTTCCTATACGAATATGTGTTGCACCTTCCTCCAGTGCGATTTTATAATCATTGCTCATTCCCATTGATAAGTATTTACATGGAGCATAAGGTAAATTCAAATTTTTGATTCTGTCCCGTAGCATTTTTAATTCTCTAAAACAATTTCTCAATATAATTTCATCTTCAATAAACGGTGCCATTGTCATAAGTCCAACGACTTTTATTTTTGAATAGTTTTCTAATGATTTAATAAAATTCTCCGCTTCGTCGACTTTTAAACCGTGTTTACTTTCTTCACCGGATACATTCACTTGTACAAAACAACTAATTTCTTTTGTCGCCCTTTTATTGATTTCTTTGGCTAAATTTTCTCTGTCCAAAGCGTGAAAATAATCCACTTCATTTATCACATCTTTTACTTTTCTAGTTTGTAAACTACCGATTAAATGCCACGTATAATTTGGAAAAATATTTTTTCTTTTACTATAATTATCCGATCTATTTTCTGCAAAGTTTGTTATTCCTGAATTTATCACCTCCGCAACTCGTTTATCAGTTACATATTTTGTTACTGCTATTAACTGCACTTCCTCAGGATTTCTACCCTTTTTCTTACATATTTTTCTTATATTATTTTGGATATTATTAAAATTTTCTCTAATATTCATTTAATTATCACCTTTTAAATGTTTTATTGTTAAAGAGCATAACCAAGACAAATATGTTCGCCTTAATTACACTCTTTGTTCTTTGTTTCTTGTTAATATAATTCTAAGCCCTATAAGGAAATAAATTATACAGCTAATAAATAATATTCCTAAACTGAATACCAACAGCACAACACTGTATAACAGTAATAAAAATGCTACGATATTATGATTAATGCCTTTCTTAAATAACATAAATATCATCAAGAGAAATAAAACTATTAATAACGCAAAATATATCCAAGCAAGCTGTCCCATTACCTGAAAAATAAAATGCATATCTTTTGTTGATACATTTGCACTATCTTGTGTAAGTTTTGTTTGTTCTCTTATCTGATCAACAATTTTCGTGCGTAAATATTCATTACCAACATAATTTTTAAATAATTTTATAGTAGTTCCCAGAAAAATTATATAAATTACGTAAACTACACCGGCTATAAGTAATAAAATCTTCTCTAATTTATCAAGAACCATTACTTCGCACCTTTTTTATCTTTGCATTTTTTGCAAATACCATAGAAAGATAACGAATTATCCTGAACCTCAAATTCATACTCTTTTTTCATATACTCTATCAATTTATTAAATATTGGATTTGAGACTTTTTCTATTACATTACATTCTGTACATATTAAGTGGTGATGTAATTCTTCATTATTTGCTTGTCGTAGATGATATTTTGAAACACCGTTGTTAAATGAAATCTTCTCTAAAATTTTCAAATCATAAAATATATCTAAAGTTCTATAAACTGTAGCAATCCCAATGTCCGGAGTTTTTTCTTTCAGAATAAAGTACAATTCCTCCGCACTTAGATGCTTATCTTTATTTTCTATCAAAATCTCAACAATTTTTTCACGTTGTGGGGTTACTTTGTATGGTGATTTTTGAATTACTTTTATTATCTTCTCAAAAATATTCATATATTATAATTTTCCTTTCCTTGTTTTTAAATATAATAATGCCAACATTGTTTTACTATCTGTTATAACATTATCATCCAACAATTTTATCGCCTCATCTATAGGATATTTTTTCAAATTAATAAATTCATCTTCATCAGGATTTTGCTCACCTGCGTATTCCAAATTGTCTACATAATAAATGGTGATTAATTCTGAACTATACCCAAGTGCTACATGGACATCACAGATTTTTTCCAATCTATCTTCCGTTACAACATAACCGGTTTCTTCTTGAAGTTCACGTACTGCTGATTTTTTCTTATTATCAGCTTCTCCGTCTTCTAATTTACCCGCGGGTATTTCCAAAGTAACGCTGTCTATAGCTTTTCTATATTGCTCTACCAAAATCACCTCATTATCTTTTGTTACGGCAAGTATCGCTACAGCCCCTCTATGATTAATCAATTCTCGTGTTGATGTTTCCCCATTAGGTAAACTTACAGTATGAATTTCGACATCTAAAACTTTTCCTTTAAAAATTTTTTTCACTTCCACTGTTTTTTCTTCTAGGTTATTTTTTACGGTGTTGTTTTTCATAAGCTTCTCCAAATATTAAATTTTATATTCAGCAAAATCTTTTGCAATATAAGTATTACATTCCTTTAGCAACTGACTTTTCACTTCATTTTCAATAATTTTATCATATCTTGCACTAATATGAGTTAAATATAGATTTTTAATATTATTATTTTTTACCAAATTCTCTACATCAATTACACTTAAATGAGCATTTTTTTTAGCTAAGTTATGGTCTTTTTTATCTAAATATGTACATTCAGTAATGAATACATCACTTCCTTTAACAAAATCTCTCAACTCTATAAAATACCTTGTATCCGCTATGACGGTTATGACCTTTCCTTTTTTATCTTCTGATAAAAAATCTGTTGAATTATAAGTTTTTCCATTAAATTCAAAAGTATCTGCATCTTTTATCACCCGATAAAAAGGTCCGGGTTCTATACCGAGTGATTTTAATCTCTCAACATTTAAACTACCTTTTTGATCTTTAAAAACCATCTTATACCCATAACATTCTACATTATGTCTTAATGGGTAAGCATAAACGCTCAAGGTTTTATTATCTATTATACACTGTTCGCTAGAAAATTCAATAAATTTTATATTATAACTTAGTGAACAATATGTGAATTTCAAATTCATTAAAATATATTCTTTTATACCGACCGGCCCGTATATTTCTAAATCTGTACTTTTTTTATCCAACAAAAAACTTCGTGATGATAAAAAACCGATAAGTCCCAATACATGATCACCATGAAGATGACTTATAAAAATTTTTTTTATTTTGGTAGGTTTTATTGTTGTTTCCAATATTTGATGTTGTGTGGCTTCTCCACAATCAAACATCCAACACTCATGAAGTTCCTGCATAAAATTAAATACGATACTTTGAGTATTTCTAAATTTAGACGGTAGCCCCGCTCCTGTTCCTAAAAATTGAAAATTCATTATTCACCTTTATAATTTTACTATGAAGATCTGAGCATCTCCCAAGCAGGTAATAACGTGTTCAACCCCTGCCGGAACTTCCAACAACTCAAATTCATTTAAGATTTCAACTGTTTCTTCAAATGTAACTGTAATTTTTCCACTAATATTAAACAGTAATATATTTTTATTATTACTGTAAGAATCTGTTTGATTCCCTGCTTTTAAATTCATATGAACTACTTGATAACGTTCATGTTCTAATACTATTCCACCTAATAAAGCATTTTTATCTAATTTAACTTTTCTCATTTCTTATCTTCCTTTACGTTTATATAATCCATCTTCTTCAATCATTATTAATTTATTCTTAAACAATCTTCCCACAGCACGCTTGAAACTTCCCTTACTCATCCCAAAAACAGCTTTTATTTCTTCAGGAGATGATTTATCGGTGAAATCACAGTACCCGTTATTTTCGATATAATCAAGAATAGCCTGTCCATCTTTATCCATTCGTTCATAAGCACGTGGTAAAAATGAACCGTTTATTTCTCCGTTATCCTTTATCCCAATAACTCTAAGCGATACTTTTTCTCCAAGACGAGGCTCAAGTTCACGCTCCGATTCATGAACAAAAATTTTGTATCCATCTTTTGATAACAAGAATGTTCCTACTTTCATTAAACGATATGGGTATGCTTCCAAGTCTTTATTTTTTAAATTTTTTGTAGCTTTTGAATAAAGTGTTGATACTATTGTTTCCGTTGCAAGACGAGCAAAAAGTTGCCCTGTATAGTCACGACGCAATGTTATAAATAACTCATCACCTTCTTTTGGCCAAACACTTCGTAATTTTGGCAAATCTTCTGCCAATAATGGAATTTCTCGAGAAAAACCTATATCCAGACCTACCCTGTCTTCTTCTACTTTTACTACTTTGCTAAAGGCATATTCTCCGTAAGTAACTTCCGGAATATTAGGCGTTGAAAATAATTTTCCACTTCTTGAAGGATAAACAAACATTGAGTATTCTTCTCCTAGATTATAATTATTCAAGCTATCTACATCCGATTCATTACAATTTATTTCTTCTCCGTTTGGACCTTTAAATACAAGAGAAGAACTCTTTTTTTCTACAAGTTCTAAAAAATGAATTTCTCCCGTTATAAACTTAGTATCTTTTTCCATCTAATACCTCTTTCTTTTTATTATTAAATACTCATAAAAAAAGGTTGATACCTAATATCAACCTCTCTCTTCTTAGTTAAAAGCAGTATCAGGGCATACTTACTCAACTTCGCTCTTTATTTGTTTTAATTGATTTAATTGATTTACTCTAATTTCTTTTGGAAGAAATCTTCTAATTTCATCCTCGTTATATCCTACTTGTAATCTTTTATCGTCTACGATGATAGGTCTTCTTAGCATTCCCGGATTATCACGTATAATTTTATACAAATCTTGTATTGACATACTATCTATATCTAAGTTCAACTTTTGAAAGGTCTTAGATCTAAATGAAATAATGTCCTCTGTTCCGTGTTCAGTAATTGAGAGAATATTCTTTATTTCTTCCGTTGTCAATGCTTCAGAGAAAATATTTCTTTCTACAAACTCTATATTATTTTCCACTAACCAAGCCTTTGCTTTCCTACAAGAAGTACAACTAGGCGATGTAAACAATGTAACTACCACCAGCATTCACACTCCTTTATAAAAATAACATTAATATTTTTATAATCTATATACTCCTATATTATACTATATAAGTTATACTTTGGCAATATTATATTTAAAGAAATATTTTAATGTTTACCAAAAATAAGTATTGGAAACTAGTGTTAATTACTGTAGATTTTACTTTTTATTTTCTTTACGACGTTTGGCGATTAATAACATTCCTAATACTCCCAAAGCTAATCCTGAAAATGATAAATCTGTATTTTGTCCTGTATTAAACAGTTTTTTTATCGTTCTTTCATTAGTATTCAAATTGGATTTTTCTGGTAATATTTTTTTAAATTTATCCTTTTGTTTTGATTTTATTGATATATTATTAATTGCACTTACTCCCGCGTCTTTCGCTTTTGTCACGTCTTCGTTTGTTGTTGCTTCGTCTATTGCTTTATTCGCTTTGTCAGCTTCTTCTTTTGCTTTAGCTTTCGCCGCTTCTTTTTCTTCTTTTGTTCCTTTACTTGCTTCGATTTCTGCCTCTTTTTCTTTAAGTATTTTGGCAATATCAAGTTTTTCTCTATCTTTTGTTAATTGAAGTTCTAAACTATTTATTGTAGCTTGATTAGCTTGATCTTGCACAGGTGTTTGATCTGTTTCCGCCAAAATTTTTTCGGCTTTACTTATGGTATTTTGCAACGCATTCCACGAATCTTTTGTATAATCTGACTGTTTTAAACCTGTTAATGAATTTTTTACAGTTTCTAGATTCTTACGAAGTTCTTCCTTGTACATTTTAACAGTTATTATTTGTGTATTTACTGTTTCTTTTCCTTGATTTTTTGTTTTGATACCACTTTGATTAATTACCATACCATTGGTTTCATAATTTACAATTCCTTCCAAACTTTCTTTTATCGGTGTATCAGCCGGTAATTGAAGTTTATAAGAAATTGTTTTAGATGTATGACTTTCAACTTTACCGACATTAACAGTTAACTCTCCATTAGATTCGGTGCCACCTGAAAGTACCTTCGCACCTTTTGGTAGTTTCACTTTATAGATTGTGTTAGCTGATGATTCCCAGCCTTTATTTTCCACTTTAACAGTTACGGTAACTTCAACCGTTTTTGCTATTTTTGATGATGAACTTACCTCATAATTCGTTTTGGTTACTTGGGATACTATATAAGAACCGCTGTTAACACGAACATTACTTACTACACCACCTGGATAAACTTTTGTTTTATTCTTGGTATCAAATTTATTATTATCCGTGTTTGCATGGTTATAATTGTCAGCATCCTCAAATGTTATTCGAATTCTTTTTACTGTTTTTGGAATATTAATAATCTTTCCGTCAAATTTCCCAAAGTTTTGAAAACCACTCCAATTAGGAACTCCGCTATATAAGATATTACTTAGATTATCAGCATCTGAAACAGTTAATTTTGCTCCGGCAAAACCATAAGCTGCTCCAAAACTTGAAGAATTGTATTTTACCAATAATTCAGAACCAGGAGTAACATCAAACTCCTGATATATGCCACCTATTGTATCAACTTTGGTAGTACCAGGATTACCTTGATTTGTTTTTTTCTCAGTATACCCACCCAAAACAGCTCCATATGGGGCGTTTGAATCAGAGGTATTTGAACCATAATCTGATTTTTGAGCATTAGCTATAGGTATTTCCGTTTGTTTAGTCGGATCTACAACTTTCCATCCTGCTACTTTATCTTTATCATTTGTCACTATATTAGTTGATCCTTGGGGCAATTGTAATCCTTGCCCTTGTTCAAAATTACCATTAATAATATTAAGTTTTTTTTCATTTTTGTGATGAGTGTCGTCTTTAGCTTCTGTTTCATTTACAGAACGAAAACTTGATGTTCCCATTCTTAAACTTTTATCCAATATACTATTAGATTCTATATTAGTTTTACTTGCCTGTATGTCAGATTTATCAGTCTTATTCCCTTTTATTTTAACTGATGTCTCTCTGTAATTATCCTCTTTTTTAGATTCTAGTTTAGAATTTACTATAGTTACCAATGATTGGTAAGCACTATCTATTTCCTTTTGAGAAGTAGCAGTTGACGAAATATTTTTTGCTTCTTTTAATTTTTGTTTTAAAATATTTATGCTTTCTTCCGTTTTATTTTTATAACTGCCATTTTCTAATTTTTCCTGAATATTTTGTATGTAAGCTGTTAATCGATTTTTTTCTAGTTCAACATTGGTAACTGCGGATACTTTCTCATTAACAGTTTTTTCTTCTGCATGGGCAACTCCCCCTACTCCTAGAAAAATTGAAGCAGCTACCGCTACCGAAGCCGTTCCTATAGTAAGTTTTTTTATTGAATAATGATTAAATTTTTCCCCTCTTTTTTCTAAATATAATTTATAATTATTTTTTCCAATTGTTTACATATTATATATCCTTTCATTTTATAACACTATGTTCAATTATCCTACTTTTTTCTTAATTTGTCCATAAATTTTGATATAAATATTTTGATATTATCGTTATAAAGTATTAACATAGTTAAAAAAATTTATAATAATAAAATATAAACTTGGATATTTAATGATAAAATTAAAATAAAAATAACGTTTCCAGAAAATAAAAATATAATTAGTTTAAATAATTTTATATTTAAAACAACGATAAATAATTTTAACCAACAAACTACTATAAAATGTTTTTTGCTCATAGTTTTATTACTAACTATATATACTCATCACAATATACACATTATAATACTAAATAAATTTTTGAATTTAATTTGAAAATTGTACATTTGTAAATGATGTGAGACAAAAAAAGTAAAAAATAAATACCAGATATAATAGAATTACATAGAAGCTAGCTTCTATGTAAACCGTATGAAGCCCCCGACGTAAATTACATTATTTTATTAGATTTGCCAGCTTTAATTCCTTAGAGAACATTTCGGATTTCTAAAACTTATTTGTCAAGGATTTGAAAAAGGCGTAGCCCTTGTCCTTGACAAATAAGTTGTGAAATCTATTATCTAACAAGGAATTAAAGCCGGCATATTTTTATAGACTCTTTCCGTAGCTCTTTTCTTTTTTCAACAGGAGAAAGCCAATTTAAAGTCTGCATAGGAAGACGGTTAGAGCGATATAGATACTTTTTCATCTGAGATATAAGATCATCATACGAAAAGAAAGATAAATGCCTGTAAAAACGTTCATTATCATTTCTATGACTACGTTCAACCTTACCGTTATGTCTAGGAGTTCTAGGTCTAATAAGTTGATGTTTAATGCCAAGATTATTACACAATACATCAAAAGGGTGTATTCGTTTAGTATCTTTAAAATGCGTAAATTCAAAACCATTATCAGTTTGAATTATCTTGGGTTTATACCCAAAATAATCAATAGCCATTTTAACAAATTGAACAGTAGAATATGATGATTGTTCTTTAAAAGGGAAAATAAATCTTTCCCTAGTAGCTTCATCAATAATAGTATATTGATAAAATTTATCAGGAATTTCTCCTACATAACAACGTTTAGGAACATATTTCACATCAAGTTGCCATTTTTTACCAATTTCAGTAGGTGTGTCATAAGGTTTAGGTTTATAAGGAATTACTTTTTTCTTAGTATCTTTATAAAAGCCTAATTTTCTAAGCACTCTAAATAAAGAACAAGGATGTCTTTTATAACCTTTGTTGAATTTAAGTTTAGCATATAATTCAATCATAGAAATATTAGGATTACGTTTAATAAGATTTTTAATCCAAGACAATTCTTCAACTGTATGGGCGTTAGGGTGAATGGAATGAGGTCTATGAGACTTATCTATAAGAGACTCTTTAGTACCGTCATATTTTTTATTCCAACGCAAAAGAGAGGCTTTTGATATTTTATAGCGCCTACAAACAAAACGAATAGAGTTACCGTTTCTATAAGTTTTAACTGCAGCTATTCTTGTTTGTAAAGTATGAGGTATATATCGTTGTGTTTTTTCTATATTTTCTGTTATAATAGTTTTCATAAGACTAAATTCCTTTTTTTGATTTGTAGGTAACTTCATTATACAGGATTTACTCTTCTTTTTTTTATTATATGTCTCACATCTATTGTAACACTACAAAATTTTTGAATTTAATTTGAAAATTTTTTTGACAAACTATTACTATTTATGTTATTATATATAGGTAATGCCAGCATGGCGGAATTGGCAGACGCACTGGACTCAAAATCCAGCGATGGTGACATCGTGCCGGTTCGACCCCGGCTGCTGGTATAATTAGAGAAAATCAAAACGGTTTCTCTTTTTTTTATCCAACTATTTTGTTTTACAAAATACCATAGATATGTTAGTATATTGTTAAACAAAGTACCCAAAGGAGATATTTATGAAAATTAACACATCTCAAATACTGAAAGGCACGCTCGAAGCATGTGTACTTAGATTAATTGAAAATAAGGATATGTACGGTTATGAAATAACTGAAGAACTAAGTAAATTTGGGCTTGAAATGGTTGCCCAAGGAACTATATATCCCCTCCTTTTAAAATTAGAAAAAGAAAAATTAATATCCAGTTATCTTAAAGAAAGTACCGATGGGCCTCCTCGAAAATATTATACATTGACATCTGAGGGTAGTGAATATATTGATGAATTTTCTCATGTTTGGCATCAAATATCAACTGCAATTAATAATATTTTACAACAATAAAGGAAATACACATATGGAAATATCAACATTAATTAAATACAATAATAAACTAAAACACCAATTAACGAAAGAAAATAAAAAACATTTTGATGAACTCTTAGTCTTTCTACGAACCAAATCCTTTTTTAAGGATGAAAAACAACTTGAAATAATATTACTTGAGATAGAGCAAGATCTTATTATCTATCAATCACAAGGAAAAACATTTATCGATGTTTATGGGGACGTCAAAAACTTGGCTAACAGAATTATTAATGAATTATCCGCCGCACCATTAAGACAAATATTACGACCTCTCATGATGTTAGCTTTAATATTTCTTAGTATAAATATTATTCCATATCTTTTTGAAGATAATATTTATCCGATATATACATTAGCAAGCAGTGTTACAAATATAATATTAAGTATATTAGCATTATATATTGCTTTTACACATAATAGATGGTACATTTATATATTTTCAGGGTTCTTACTCAGTATTTCTTTTACTATAATACCGCTTCTTACAACATACGGTTATCTTAATGTCTTAAAAGCATATTCTATCCCACTAACACCATTTATTACAGAAATTATATTATTTTTATGTTTAATTACAGTCGTTTATACAATTTTAAATTTTAAAAAATAAAAAGTTCGCCTAAGAGAAACAAATTTAGTTTTAAATTAAATATGTTTCTATTGATTAATTTTTTTAAACTTGTTATAATAATTAAACACTAATTTTAGGAGTATATTATGGGTAACAATTCTATTTTTGATAAATTAAAAAAAGCTGAACAAGGGGCTAAGTTAAGTATTTTATCTTACTTAATTCTCACATTAATAAAACTTTCCTCCGGGTATTTATTTTATTCATCCGCATTGGTAGCCGACGGAATTAATAATGCAACGGATGTTATATCTTCGATTTTTGTTTTAATAGGTCTAAAAATTTCCAGAAAGCCTGCTGATGACGATCATCTTTATGGTCACTTTCGCGCTGAGCTTATTTCTACCCTAATAGCTTCATTTATTATGCTTTATGCCGGTATTGAAGTGATAATTTTTGCAATCAGAAAAATTATCACCCACAGTTATGAGCAACCTAATATGCTTTCTGCTATTGTTGCCCTTATTGCAAGTAGCATTATGTTTAGCGTTTATTTTTATAACACCAAACTGGCAAAAAAACTCGGCAGTAAATCATTGAAAGCAGCTGCTCTTGATAATCTTAGTGATGCTTTGGTTTCTGTCGGTACGCTTGTCGGTATTGTTATGACTTACTTCGGTATTCCTATAGCAGATTCGATAGTCGCAATAATAGTCGGAGCATTAATAGTTTGGACCGCTATTAATATATTTAAGGAAGCAACTTATGTATTAACAGATGGCGTTGATACTGAAACTATAGAAAAAATTGAGGCAATATTGCATAATATTGACGGTGTCATGTCTATAGTTGATATTAAGGGTCGTACTCATGGGCTACTTTATCTTATTGACATCACAATTACCGTAGATCCTAATTTAAATGTTAAACAAAGTCATGATATAACTGTTAATATAGAACGAAAATTAGCTAAAGAATTTTACTACTGCGAAACGCTAATTCACTTAGAACCTTACGGTATACAATGCCACAAACATTAAATAATTTAAAAAGCGATTAATAAAGTAATATGGCTGAAATTTTTTACTTACTTTATTGATTAGCTTTTTTATTTGTACTCTGTTATATGTTATGATATTTTTAACTTTACTTGTTTGACAAATCATCAAGGTATCAGTATAATTAGTGTACATTAGAATTTATAATTTCATTTTTGAAATTATTTTTAAAATTTAAAAATTTTTGCGAGGGTATTATGACACACGCTAAAGCAATTTTTTTTGGAGAGCATGCTGTTGTCTATGGATACAAAGGAATTACTATTCCACTTCCTGAGATGCAAGTTGATGTTACTTTAAAACAAACAAATACTGTTCAACAACGTGATAAAATATTAGATTTTATAGCTAACCGTTGTGATATTGATAAAACAACTGAAATTAATATTAACAGCACTATACCCGTAGGACGAGGTCTTGGCTCTTCTGCGGCACTTAGTGTTGCAATAGCTCGTTCAAAAAATATAACTGATGTAAAAACTATTGCCAACGATTGTGAAAAATTTATCCATGGAAATCCCAGTGGAATTGATGTTAATCAAGTTTTAAGCGACAGTCCGCTTCTTTTTTCTAAAAAGGACGGTTCTGAAATTTTGAATTTTTCTTTAAACAGCTTTTTACTTATTATTGATACCGGAGTTGTCGGTATTACTAAAAAAACATTAAAACACATAAAAGATAATTTTAAACAATACAAAAAATATATTGATAATCTTGGAAAAATTACAGATGAAGTAATTCCTTATTTAAAAGATAAAAATATTGATGTTATCGGTGAATATATGTATGAGTCTCATAAATTACTTCAAAAACTCGGTGTTAGTCATAAAAGTAATGACGAAGTTGTTGAAATTTGCAAAAAAAATAATGCTAAAGGTGCAAAATTAACCGGTGGTGGTGCCGGCGGATGTTGTATCTGTCTTAGTGATTCATTAAATAATGCAAGAAAAATTCAAAATTCGCTTAAAGAGAAAGGATATAACTCATGGATAGTTACAGTCTAGGTTATGCCAACATTGCGTTGGTAAAGTATTGGGGGAAAAAATCAAAAAATCCCGTTTTACCATTTAACCCAAATCTTTCACTTCGTTTAGACAATTTAATTTCAAAAACAAAAATCGAAAAAAGTTTATCCAATGAAGATGAGTTTTACATTAATAATGAAAAACAAAACAATGATGAAGTGAAAAAAATAATTAACTTTATTTCAAAATTCACTCCGCATGATAGAGAGAAAATCTGTATAAAAAGTTACAATACCGTACCTACTGCAGCCGGTCTTTCTTCCAGTTCCAGCGGTACTATGGCGTTAGTTCTTGCTTGCAACAAATACTTTAATCTTAATAAAACTACCAAAGAACTAATCGAAATATCTAAAGAAGGATCAGGCTCTTCTTGCCGTAGCTTTTACAAACTTGCTTCTTGGCTTGAGGACGGTAGTGTTGAGGAACTTTCTTGTTCACTTGATTTTGGAATGATGGTTCTTGTTGTTAACGAGAATAGAAAAAAAATCTCAAGTCGTGAAGCCATGGAACGTTGTGTTCAAACTTCTACCAATTTTTCCAACTGGGTTAATCAGGCAAAAAAAGATTTTGCAGCTATGAAAGACGCTCTTGAAAATAATAATTTTGAAAAAATCGGTGAAATAACGGAAAGAAATGCTCTACTTATGCACTCAACAACCAAAACCGCAACACCCGGTTTTTCATTTTTAACCGATGAAAGTTATCAGGCTATGAATATAGTAAAAAAACTTCGAAACAGCGGCTATCGTTGCTATTTTACAATGGATGCCGGTCCCAATGTTAAAGTTCTTTATCTTAAAGAAGATCAAGAAATATTATATAAGGAAATTTCTAAATTATGGAACAAAAAAATAATCATGTGTATGGAGTAGCTTATGGAAAACTCTATATTGCCGGTGAATATGCTATTTTAGAAGATTACTCAAAAGCAATCTTGCTCGGAGTTTCCAAAAAAATTACTGCCATTATAGAACCAAGTGACACAACTACTATTTTCGATACATTGTACAATAAAAAAATAACTTTAGATGAAGATAATAAAGATTTTCACCTTATACAAAATTTTATTAAATTTACTCAGAATTACTTAAGAAGTAAAAATTCATTTTCACTTACTATTTTAAATGAGCTACATGGAAAAAACAGCAAATATGGGTTAGGTTCTTCAGGGGCTGTTCTTGTTGCTATTGCTAAAGCAATGTTTAATTTCGAAAAAATTGCTTTTGACGATTTATTAATTTTTAAACTCGTTGTTCTATATAATATTAAACATAATATTTGCAGCTCTATGGGAGATGTGGCAGGGAGTTTAACACAAGGTTTAACTTATTACGAAAAATTCTCACACAACAAGCTTTTATCACTAATAGAAAAAAGTAATTCCGATAAAGAAGTAATTGAAAGTCCTTGGCATGGTCTTATTATAAGAAAAATATCAACGAATATACCGATAGAACTTTTTGCTCACTGGACAGGAGATTCTATTGATACAAGAGAACACATTAAACTTTGGAACAATAATAAAAGTAGTAAAATAGATAACTACTCAACTTTTATCAGGCAATCAAATACTTTAGTAAGTGAACTGTATTTAACATTTTTTACTAATGATGTTAATACATTTTTAAATACTATTAATAAAATCCGTAAAAATTTATTATTTTTAGAGAGTTTTTCCAATATCCCAATGGAAACTGCTCCAATGAAAAAATACATAGAAAAATTTCCGGCTGGAAAACAAAGCGGCTCCGGCAGCGGAGATATAGTTTTAGGATTTAAAAACTCTGATAAACCTTTTTCAATAAATCTAATATTGAAAGAATTACAAATAAACTAAGACGTAGAGAGGAATATATATGAGAAAAAATGATCATATCCGACTTGCATTGGAAGATAAAACAATACTAACCAGCTTGGACAACTATGCTATTGACTATTATAGTGTTCCACGCTTTGGATTAGAAGATGTTGATACCTGTACGAATATTTGCGGTATAAGTTGGCAATACCCATTCTATATTAACGCTATTACAGCCGGTGGTAAGGAATGTAATAAAATAAATCAGGATTTTATAGAAGTAAGTAAAATATGCGGAATAAAATTTTTCCCCGGCTCTTACTCTCCGGCATTAAAAAATAAAGAAGATGCACATGCTTACCCTAAAGGATATTCTGTCAATCTCGGCTTAGATAAATCGGTTGATGATATATTAGATGCAATTAAACAAACAAAAGCACAGTATCTTCAAATGCACACAAATCCACTCCAAGAAATGATTATGCCTGAAGGAGATCATAATTTTGAAACATGGTATTCCACACTAAAAACGATTAGCGAAAAATCTACCATACCTATTATCTTAAAAGAAACCGGCTTCGGTATGAACAAAGAAACAATAGAACTAGCTATAAACTTAAACATATCTGCTGTTGATATTAGTGGAAAGGGCGGAACAAATTTTGCAAAAATCGAAAATGGTCGTCGAGAAAAAAAATCCGGTTACTTAGAAGAAATTGGTTTAACTACAGCAGAAAGTTTGGAAATTGCAAAAGAATACCGAAATAGAATTGATATACTGGCTAGCGGCGGTATTAGAAATCCTCTTGATGTGATTAAATGCCTTGCACTAGGAGCAAAGGCTGTCGGAGTATCAAGGATATTTTTAGAAATTTTAATCAATAACGGAAAAGAAGCATTAATAGAAGAAATAGAACATTGGAAAAAAGAATTAAAATTTTTAATGATTTTAATGAATGCTAAAAATATACCTGATTTATACGGGAAAATACGAAAAGTACGTTAAAGAAGACGCTTAAATGAGTTTAGTTTAAGGGTTGTATAATAAATACGGGGCATGGGGAAAATCCATACCTCGTATTGTTTTTTAATATACAAAAAGACAAATATCCAATATAATTAAAGTGCAAAAAAATAAACTATGAAAGGATATCTGTCATGAATAATTTTAACACAAAAACAAAAGAAATAAAAGAGGGAGAATTCATTAAAAACCTACTACAAATAAAAGATAAAAATATAACTATTGAGAAAACACATAACGAAACTATAAAAAATAATCAAAAGTACTTTGTATTCAAAGGTACCTTAACATATAAACCCAAGAAGTGTGAATGCTGTGGTTGTCTTAATAAAGGTTATACTGTAGTTAAAAACGGCTTTAATGAACTTACTAGAATTAATCTATTAAAAATATCAGGTATCCCTGCTTATTTGGAACTAAGAAAGCAACGTTTCAAGTGTAAAACTTGTAATAAAAAATTTGTAGCTACTACTTCTTTTGTAGATAAATACTGTAGTATTTCTAAAAATGTTAAGTTTTCTATAATGAGTGATTTAGCTGATACTTTATCTTTTAAACAAATAGCCAAAATGAATAATGTATCGGTTAATACTGTTATAAGAACTCTTTATAAATGTAAATCCCATGTAGACATTCTTAACTATAATACCTTACCTGAGTATTTATGCTTTGATGAGTTAAAGTTTACTAAAGATAGTAAAAATGGTATGAGTTTTATTTTTTTAGATGCTTTAACTCATGAGATTATTGATATAGTTGATGGTAGAACTGAGTATATTTTAAATAATTATTTTTCCAGATTTTCTAAAGAGGCTAGAAGTAATGTTAAGGCTATTTGTATTGATATTTATACTCCTTATATGAAGTTGATTAGAAATAAGTTTCCTAATGCTGAAATTGTTATAGATAGGTTTCATATTATTCAAAATGTTAATAGAGAACTTTATTCAAAATGTTAATAGAGAACTTAATAGAACTAGAGTTAAGCTAATGAATATTTACAAAAAACAAAAAGGTATTAATTATACTCTTTTAAAAAATAATTGGAAGTTAATATTAGAAGATGAAAGTAATGTTACTCATGGTAGGTTTTTCTTCAATAGGAGTTTTAGGAGTTTAGTTACTAGACGTGATATTTTAGATTATTTATTAGGATTAGATTGTATATTTAAGGCTAGCTATGAGAGAGTTCAGGATATTAGATATGCAATAAGGTATAGAAATGAGTTGGAGTTTAAAGAATTAATTGAAAAATCTACTATCGATTTATCTGATGGTGTTAGTAAGGCTATTAATACTATGAGAAAACATAAAGGGTATATGCTTAATAGTGTTAGGTATTCTATTTCTAATGGTTCTTTGGAGGGTATTAATAATAAGATAAAGGTTTTAAAGAGAGTTTCTTATGGTTATAATAGCTTTTATAACTTTAGATTACGCATTTTAGTTGTTTCTAGGTTATTTGTTTCTGAGTATAAAAATAATATTTCTTTTAAGGGCGTTTTGAAAAATGCCAAGCAACACTGCATTGCTTAGCATTTTATCCTTATTTTTTCTCATGCCCCGTATTTGACACAGAGCCAGTTTAAGTATCTTCTTTATTTTCTAATTTAGCAATCCTCTTAACTGCTTTTTTTAAATCTTCATCCATTTTTAATATTTTTGTTTTATTTTTTTGATTTTCAGCTATTAAATACCAGCATGATACTAATAACATAAAATTCAAACAAATTATTGCAAACATATATTCTCCTTTTTTTAAACTTGGCATTTATAAAAAATTCCTACTTGAGAATTCAAGTAGGAATATACCTATCAAAATAAATCTAAAAGAGGGAAATCTTTAGACTATTCCTTAATAAATTTTTACAATTTACCAATTAGTATTTACGTTTTCTAGCCGCTTCAGATTTTTTCTTACGACGTACGCTTGGTTTTTCGTAGAATTCACGTTTACGAACTTCTTGGATAGTTCCATTTTTAGAAACAGCACGTTTAAAACGACGTAGTGCATCCTCTAGTGATTCATTTTTACGAACTACAGTTTTTGACATTGGATTTCCCTCCCTCCGATAAAAAAAAGTCTAATCTTAATACAATCAAACGACCGTAAATTAAAATAAATACATAAAAGTCATTTAATTAATTCGATTGCTTAAGCAATCTACTTAAACATTGTATTATATAATCAAGGTATTGTCAACCTTAAAGACAAAACAAACCTATAAAAATAATAAAAAATATATATAATTTTTATCAAGTTTTTAAGTAATGATAAACTATAATGAAAATTTTGTTAGCTAACTTGGATTAATTATAAAACCGATACAACTCTTTTATAATGAAATGTTTTTGATAAAGCTCTATATTATCTTTCCTTTAACCACTTTTTAAATTCTTCTATAAAGTTTGAATATTGTTTTTTATTTTGATAACTTGGGATTTCTGCTAAAAACACTTGTTTAGGAAGCAGCTTCTGTTCTTTTTTAGTTATTAAAATAATAACTTTAACTTGCTCATCAGTTTTAAACATTTCTACAGGTAATGTTATCACGGCATTAAGATTAATATCTTTTTCTAAAAATTTTTTAAACTTATTATCAAGTTCCAAAACCTTTCTAGAAACTACCAATATTCCAATTCCATCATCTTTTAAATAGTTTACCGTTTGCTCTATAAAAAGAAGAGAATTAAGGCTATAACCATTATTACTACATAATTTATAATTTAAGCTGTTGTCAATATCAGCATAATATCCAAACGGAACATCGCTTACAATAATATCCTGTTTTTTTATATCTAACGGTTTTAAGACATCTTGATTAATAATATCAACATTCGTTTCCAATAAATTAAAAATATTTTGTTGAAGTTTAACATAATTATTATCAACATCAATCGATGTTAATCTTTTCTCTCCGTTGCTTAAAGCTGCAATATTTATTAAAAAATTTCCACTCCCACTTGCAAAATCTGACACACTTATACTTTTTTCACCGAAAATACATTCTATTAAATGAGAAACATACATTGTTATTATTTCCGGGGTAATGCTGTAGCTTGGATCATTAAGTTCTTTTAGTGACTTCAATAGAAGAAATTGATACGCTTTTCTTATAGTTTCTTTTGAGTAATTATCAACTATTTCAAAATAATCTTCATCTTTTTCTAATGATAAATAATTTATCAATGATTCAAAATAAGTATTATTACTTCTATTTTCTTCCGTTTTTCTATCAATCTTGAAAAATAATTCTTCTAATTCCGACAATTTTCTCACTCCATAATTTTATTATACATAAATTATAATATAACCGCTGATATTTAACAACTCTATCCTTAAAGTATTAAAAATGTATTTCTAACGGCTATTGCAGTACATTCAAAAGAAATTCAAACTACCAGTATTAAATTATATTTGCTGAAATTTAAAAAATTATTAAATATAGTAAAAATAATCAATCAGCAAATAACTTCTATAGATATCTATTTAGTTTTAGAACTTATTAATTAGTTATTTAATTAAAGTAAAGCCTGTTCCCATTGCTCTTCTTTATATCCCAACAGCAATATATCATTTTCCAAATCAAACGCTAATGGTCTTTTTATCAACATTCCATTATCTACCAACAATTTTAATGCCTCATCTTCTGTTAAATCGGCTAATTTATCTTTTAATTTTAATTCTTTATAAACTAAACCGCTGGTATTAAATAATTTTTTTATAGGTATATTAAACGTAGCTAATATCTTTTTAAAATTTTCAATAGACGGCGTTTCTTCTTTTACATTAAAATATTCTGCTTGTATATTATTTTCTTTTAATAATTTTTTTGCTTTTTTACATGTAGAACACGCCGGATATTCATAAATATAAAGCATATTTCTTCTCCTTTTATTTCTTACATTTTCTAAATTAATAATAATTTTTAATATTAAATATTATAGTCTTTAAGTAACTATTGTGTAAAGAAATATGCTTAATATACAAAAAAGCTAAAAATTCCTTTAATAAAATTATATAAAGGAACTTTTAGCTTTTTAACTATGCAGATGCACCACTTGTTGCGTCCGCTGCCGGTGTTGCTGCCGGTGCACCATGTGAATGACCTCCGCCGGATGCGCCGCTTGTTGCATCTGCTGCCGGTGCTTGTGCATAACCACCGGACATCGCCATACCATTTTTTACTAATGTCTGTCCTGTTTGTTTTAAATACCAGTCAACAATAGGTTTAAAATCTAAAATATACTCGTTAATTCCGGCATATTTTCCGTCTTTATCATACATTGCTTGATAGTTATGAACTACATATTTATCCGGACCGTGTGTTGGAACATGAGTTCTAAATACATCGATCTGACCTGAACGAAGTAAACCTACTAACCAGCTAACACTTCCATGCACTCTTTCGGGGTGAACCGCTGATAATGAGCAACCAACTTGTTCCGGTCGACGTTTAGCTAACATTTCATGCTCTTCTTTATTATAATTATAGTATAAGAATTGGTTATTACTATCGGCATAAGTTAATTCTATCGGCATAGAATTTAGGAAACAATTTAATTGATCTACAGTTAAAATACCACGATCAAGTTTTACATAGGTATCACCTGATACTGCATTTACTTTCTCTGCAGCTTTTTCATACCAGTCATCATCATTTCCTTCAACACCTTCTATAGTTGTAGAAATTTTCCCGCTAGCTGTTAAATCTTCAGGCGGCGTCGGTTTTCTCTCTGCTAAAGATTTTGCAACGGTAGCGAATTTTGCAAATTTAGTTAAACATATTCTAAGATATCCAATAGTACGTTCATCTTTGATATTTCCATTTTCATCAAATGCCTCTTTTGCTTTTCCTAAAAGAAACTCATTTCCCGGGAAAACTATGGCATTTACTCCCGGTGCGTCCAACACTTGACGTAGGTGAAGTTGAGCACGTGATGACCCTTGGTCATAATAAGAAGCTCCAACTACCATAACCGGTTTATTTTCGAATGGATGTAATTCAAACGATAACCACTCTAATGCACTTTTTAGCGATGCAGTTATTGTGTGATTATGCTCGGGTGTTGCAATAATAACTCCATCTGATTGCAAAATTTTACGATTCATTACTATTAAATCTTTATTTTCTTTAGAATGGTCTTCATCTTGGTTAAACATCGGCAAGTTTGTAATATCCAATAATTCCAAAGTAAATAAATCTTTATATTCTTTTGCTATAAATTCCATTAATTTGCGGTTGTATGAAACTTCCGCATTCGAACCTACAATTCCTACTAATTTCATATGTCTACACTCCTATTCTATTTTAACTCTTCCCAAGAAAAGTTTTCTATTTCTTTTGCTGCTTGTTTATGAGCATTCATTAGTTTTTCAGTAATTTTAATAAACAGTAAGAAATCTGCAAATAAACTATCTAATTTTTGAACAGTTTCCGGATTACTAATATCCCCTACTTCATCAAATGCTTGTAATGAATGACCTAATAAAAATTCCGAACTTGGCATAACTCGTGCTTTGACTTCCGGAGAATCTAAAATCTGACGAATATGTGCCTGAGCACGTGATGAACCAAGTGTACCGTAAGATGCACCGGTTAACATTACAGGTTTATCCAATAGTGGATGAATTCCATAAGATAACCACGCTATTAAACTCATAAGTGATGCCGGAACTGCGTGATCATACTCCGGAGAACTAATAATAACTCCATCAGCAGCTTCTATTTTTGCTGCTATTTCAGTCACCTGCACCGGAAGAACTTTATCAGCAGGTTTGTTAAATAAAGGAATATCTTTTATTTCAACTAACTCTATCTCCGCCTTATTTGCAAAATGTTTTTGAATATATTGTAGAAGTTGGCGATTTGTAGATTTTTTAGAATTTGTACCAACTATACCAATTAATTTAACCATCTTTTTATGTCCTTTCCCTTTTGTTATATTATTTTTTTCAACCGTAGTTTTGTTAGAAACTTCTTTATTATTTTTTTTAGAATTTTTTATCTCTTGAACCAATTTTCATAACCCTCCTAAATATTTAAAAGCATCTTATATTATTACAATATCTTTATCTAACTATACTGCTTTCCAAACCGTCAGAATAATATACCTCACCGGTGGTAGTAACCACAACCCCCTCTATATCAGGTAACGAATGTAACTTATCCATTATTTTCTCAACACTTTTCCCAAATAGCCGTGTTGTCCAAATTTCACCATCAACAGACAAATTAGAAATAATTGTTAATCCGGCAACGTTAGTTTCAACCGGATAACCGGTTTTAGGGTTAAGAATATGATGATAAGTATTTCCATTTTCTGTGTAATTTCTTTCATAAATTCCGGAAGTTACTACAGACTGATTTTTTATTTTTATTGTAAAAATATGATTACCTCTACTAAGAACGGGGTCTTGAATACCTATCCGCCAATAATAATCCGGATTATGAAGAGCATTTCCAAACGTTAAAACATTTCCGCCTAAATTAATAAGCCCTGAATTTACTCCTCTTTGTTTTAAATATTTCACCAGTAAGTCGGCTATATACCCTTTAGCTAAAGCTCCCAAATTTATAGCCATTCCTTTTCTTGTTAAATAAACTGTTTGTTCTTCATCGTTTAATATAATTTGGTTCGGATCCGTCAACAATAATAATTTTGATATTTCTTCATCTGTTGGAACTTTTACATCTTTAAAACCAATTCTCCAGCTTTGAACGATGGGACCAAGTGCAATATTCAGTAAACTGTCATTTGCCAAACTGTGTTTTTTTCCTATCTTTATTAATTCGTATAATTCCGGCTTTACTTTAACAGGTTTTATACCGGCATTGTGGTTTACAATCATAAGTTCTGAACTGTCATCATTAGCACTAAATCTATGTTCATATACTTTTAATAATTCTATAGTTTCATCAAGTATTAATTCAACCTCTTCTTGATCATAGATTGTAATATCAATCGCTGCTCCCATTAGTTTTATTGACCTTGTTTTTAATTCCATTACATTCACCTCAAAGTCCAAATTATAAAAAACTATTTTTAAAACTTAATTAACTTAAGTTTTATAGTATATAATATATATTTTACAATAAATAATTATTTTGTTAATAAAAAACTTTCCTTTTTTCTATTGTAGTACAATTATATAGCAATTTAAAAAATAATGCAATACAATATTTTAACATTAGATTAAAATAATTTTTCAAGAAAAACTTATTATATCAGTTATTAATATTATTAATTTTTATTAATTAAAATAAATATTATAACATTAATTTTATAATATTTTAAAAATAAAAACTGTATTAAGTTTTTTTATTTTCTATTTTATTTTTCAGTTTTTAAATATTTTTTATTTATCAGGAATAAAAGAAAGTTGATTTATAAAATCACCCTCTGAAAACAGTATAAAATAAGAATTTATTAATAAAAAATTATTTCTTAAAAATATAGTCTTAAAACAGCTGTTTTTAAATGTTTATTTTTATTTAATGATATTTTTATTCTGTACTATAAAAAACAAGTATAAAAAAACTATATCCTCTCCAATGTAATTTATCTTTACTTTTGTAAACCAAATTTTTTCTAAAAATAAATTTCAATTTATATATTTAATTTAAAATCAAAATGTTTATATCGTTATTAATAACAGCTATCAATTAAGTAATTCTTATTATTATTTTCAAATTTTTTTAATAATTTTTTTCCATTATAACCAATGTATTTTTGGAAGTTTTTGTATTTATAAAATGCAAATTTTTCTAAAATAAACTCTAACATATACGAACATAATAGATCAAAAATTAATTACTTTATATTCGGTAAATAATCATAGGTTCAAACAACTGTTTTATATATAAACTTTTGAAAATAATTTTACTAAGAGAATAAAAAATAGGAGCGACTCAAAAATCATGATTTCGTTAAAAATCAATTTTATTGAGTCGCCCCTCGTATACTTCATTAGATCTGGAAAAAAGCTCTTTATAGCAAATTCTTAAATCAATGAATCACTGCGGTCTTACTAATAAGTAAATTCTTTTAAAAATTTTTTTACTTTAGTTAACCCTTGTTAAACTTATTATCTTATTAACGTTTAATATTATAAAACGCTTTAATTCCCGGATATTCAGCTGTTACATCTAATTCATCTTCAATACGCAATAATTGATTGTATTTAGCGATACGGTCTGTACGGCTAAGTGAACCTGTTTTGATTTGTCCGGCATTTGTAGCAACTGCTATATCTGAGATGGTTGAATCTTCAGTTTCTCCGGAACGGTGAGAAATAACAGCAGTATATCTGGCACGTTTCGCCATTTCAATAGCATTTAATGTTTCTGTTAAAGTGCCGATTTGGTTAACTTTAATTAAGATTGAGTTACCAACACCTTGTTCGATACCTTGTGATAATTTTTTAGTGTTGGTTACAAATAAATCATCCCCAACTAATTGTACGCGATTTCCTATACGTTCTGTAAGTAATCTCCAACCTTCCCAGTCATTTTCATCCATACCGTCTTCAATAGTGATAATTGGATATTTGTTTACCAACTCTTCTAAATAATCTACTTGTTCAGCTGAAGTACGTTTTGCTCCACCTTCTCCTTCGAATTTAGTATAGTCATATACTCCATTTTCATAGAATTCTGATGATGCACAGTCAAATCCCAAGAATACATCTTTCCCCGGCTCCAATCCGGCTGCTTTAATGGCTGACAGAATAGTTTCAACAGCATCTTCTGTTCCCTCAAATGATGGAGCAAATCCTCCTTCATCACCTACTGCAGTTGATAGACCACGAGCATGTAATAATTTTGCTAAATTATGGAATACCTCTGCACCCCAACGCAATGCTTCTTTAAATGTCGGAGCTCCAACAGGTAAAATCATAAATTCTTGGAAAGCGATCGGTGCATCTGAATGAGAACCTCCGTTTACTATGTTCATCATTGGAACCGGTAATTCTTTTGAGTTGGTTCCACCCAAATATCTGTATAAAGCTACACCTAACGCATCAGCCGCAGCGTGTGCCACCGCTAAAGATACACCTAAAATAGCATTTGCACCCAGACGACCTTTATTTTCAGTACCGTCCAACTCAATCATAGCATAGTCAATACCTACTTGGTCAAATACGTCGAATTTACCTTCCAATAATGGAGCAATTTCTTCATTAACATTGGTTACAGCCTTAGTTACACCTTTTCCTAGGTAACGAGCTTTATCTCCATCTCGCAATTCAACCGCTTCATATTGTCCAGTTGATGCTCCTGACGGTACTAAAGCACGCCCAAATGCTCCTGATTCGGTAGTTACTTCTACTTCAACAGTTGGGTTCCCACGTGAATCTAAAACTTCTCTTGCATATACTTCTGCGATAATATCAAATGTTTTTGCTAACATTAATTTTCTCCTTCATAATTTAAAATTTATATTTATTATAATAGTAAAATTCCTTAAAATTAAGCTAATTTTCCGCCTTCTAATAAAGCTAAAAATGAATCTGCTTTAAGTGAAGCCCCACCTACTAAAGCTCCATCAACATCCGGACATGCTAAGTATTCTTTTACATTTTCCGGTTTTACAGAGCCGCCATATTGAACTCTCACTTTGTCAGCTACTTCTTTTCCATATAATCCCGCAACCACATCACGAACAGATTTACACATTTTTTGTGCATCTTCTTTAGTTGCTGATTTACCGGTTCCGATAGCCCAGATTGGTTCATAAGCCACTACAAGTTTTTCAGCCTGTTCTTTTGTTAAATCCGCTAAATCTTTTCGTAACTGACCTGTAATTACATCAACGGCTTTTCCTGTTTCATATTGTTCAAGTGTTTCACCGCAACAAACGATTGGTATCAACCCATTGGCAAATGCAGCTTTTGTTTTTTTATTAATTAATTCATCAGTTTCACCGAAATATTCACGACGCTCTGAATGCCCTAGTATAACATATTTTACACCTAAATCATTCAGTACATATGGAGAAATTTCCCCTGTATATGCTCCGCTTTGCTCAAAGTGGCAGTTTTCAGCACCAATATTTAATTCACTGTTTTTAGTTAATTCTACTAATGCCTCTAAGTGAGTTGCCGGTGCACAAATAGCCGACTCCACACTTGCTGCGGCAGGCACTTTACCTGCTACCGCTTGTGCAAACTCACGTGCCTCTTTCACTGTTAAATTCATTTTCCAGTTTCCTGCTATAAATGGTAATCTTATCATAATTGTACTCTCTCCTTGAGTTTTAAAAATTATTTATTTGATAATGAATCTATACCCGGTAATACTTTTCCTTCAAGATATTCTAATGAAGCACCGCCACCGGTTGAAATGTGAGAAAATTTTTCTGCATATCCTAAAGAAATAGCTGCCGTAGCACTATCTCCACCACCGATAATAGTAGTAGCACCCTCTAAGTGCGCAATAGCTTCACAAACGCCAATTGTACCTTTGGCAAAGTTAGGCATTTCGAACACTCCCATAGGTCCATTCCAAATAACCGTTTTACCACCTTGCAATGTATTTTTAAATAATTCTATTGTTTTCGGTCCAATATCTAAGCCTTCTTCGTCTGCTTCAATATCATCTGTTGCTATACGGCTTGGTGCATCATTTGAAAATTCTTTTGCAACAACTGTATCTACCGGTAATATCAATTTATCTCCGGCTTTTTCCATCAGTTTACGAGCATAATCTATTTTATCATTTTCACATAATGAATTACCGATTTCTTTTCCTTGTGCTTTCATAAATGTATATGCCATACCACCGCCAATTATTACTTTATCAGCTTTTTCCAATAAATTTTCAATAACCGCGATTTTATCCGATACTTTAGCGCCACCCAGAATAGCTACTAATGGACGTTCAGGATTATCAACGGCACCACCGATAAATTTAATTTCTTTATCTACCAGAAATCCTGAAGCTGAATTACCTTCTCCAATATTTGTAGCAATACCGACATTAGAAGCATGAGCACGGTGTGCAGTACCGAATGCGTCATTGACATAAACATCACCTAGTGATGCCCAATATTTCGCAAGTTCTGCATCATTTTTAGATTCTTTCTTGCCATCAATATCTTCAAAACGTGTATTCTCGAACATTAAGATTTCTCCATCTTTCAGTTCTTTTATAGCAATTTCTAATTTACTACCACGTGTTTCAGGTACAAATTTAACATCTTTACCTAATAATTCTGATAACCTTTTAGCTACCGGTGCAAGTGATTTAGATGCTTTATCCGCCTCTTCTTTCACACGACCTAAATGAGAAAATGCTACTACTTTTGCACCTTGATTAAGGGCATACTCAATAGTCGGCAATGCCGCAGTAATACGATTATCATTAGTAATCTTACCGTCTTTTAATGGTACGTTAAAGTCAACACGCATTAAGACAGTCTTTCCTTGTAAGTTACCTAAGTCTTTGATAGATTTCTTCATGGAAAACTCCTTTTTAAATATATTAGAATATAAGACAAAAAGCCAACTTATAAGCAAGATTTTAATACTCTTAACTGTATGTAGTATACTACAAGAAAAAACTAATTATAAATTAATTTTTTCAAGATACTTTACCACCATAGTTGAAAATACTATTTGATGAATTTTGTATGTTTATCTTAATTATTCATCATTTCCTACTTTTAAGTCAGCTCCTTATCTATTCTTCTTATTATCTATTATAAATTATTTTATCAATCCTGCAAAGTATTTTAATGTTCTTACTAATTGAGAAGTGTAAGACATTTCATTATCGTACCAAGAAACAACTTTTACTAATTGTTTATCACCTACTGTTAATACTTTTGTTTGAGTTGCATCAAATAATGAACCGAATTCTATTCCTACGATATCAGAAGAAACGATTGGATCTACATTGTATCCGAATGATTCAGTAGAAGCAGCATGCATAGCAGCGTTAACTTCTTCAGCAGTTACAGTTTTTTCAACTACTGCTACTAATTCAGTTAGTGAACCTGTCGGTACCGGTACACGTTGTGCTGCTCCGTCAAGTTTACCGTTTAATTCAGGGATAACTAAACCGATTGCTTTTGCAGCACCTGTTGTGTTAGGAACGATATTCACCCCTGCTGCACGAGCACGACGTAAATCCCCACCACGATGCGGTGCATCAAGTGTATTTTGGTCACCTGTATATCCGTGAATTGTAGTCATTAACCCTTCTACTATTGTAAAGTTATCGTGTAGTGCTTTTGCCATAGGTGCTAAACAGTTGGTTGTACATGATGCCCCTGAGATAACAGTTTCTGTTCCATCTAATGTTTCATGGTTTACATTAAACACGATAGTTTTAATATCACTACCTCCCGGTGCAGAGATAACAACTTTTTTAGCACCTGCTTGAATATGTGCTTCCGCTTTTACTTTAGAAGTAAAGAAACCTGTACATTCTAACACTACATCTATTCCTAACTCTCCCCATGGCAATTCTGCCGGATTTGGATTAGCAAAACCTTTTACTTCTTTACCGTTTATTATTAAACTACCGTCTTTTTCAAAAACTTCCCCTTGGAAACGCCCTTGAGTTGTATCGTATTTTAACAAATGTACCAATTGATTAACCGGAGTTAAATCATTAATTGCTACTACTTCAATTCCTTCTACGTTTTGAATTCTTCTTAATGCAAGACGCCCAATACGTCCAAATCCGTTAATTGCTACTTTCACTGTCATTTTTTAGTTCCTCCTAAAAATTTTATTTATTAATTTTAGTAATTATTTTTCTACATATTGCTTCATCAATAATAAGTGTTGCATTGATCGGTTTTGTATTTAAGTAACTAAATACCGCCTGCGCTTTATTTTCTCCACCAACTATTGTAAAAACATCTCCAATGCTATCAACATCTTTAAAACTCATCCCTATAGTAGAGGTTTTAAATATTTCGTGACCGTCTTCATCGAAATAACTTCCAAATGATTCACAAATAGCATTTTTCTTTTTTAACACTTCGAGAATATCTGATGAAGTTCTTCTTCTATAAGCCATCTCAAAAGCATTCCCTATACTATGTATTATAATTGATGTTTTTTCTATAACGTCCAAAGCATTTTTCACAACAGGTTCTTTAACAAGTTCTCCTAATGCTTTTTGTCCTATATTATCCGGTGCGTGTAGTAATTGATAGTTATTTCCGGAGTTATTAGCCATTTTTGCCGCTATATCATTTGATTGATACTCCGTATTAACTTCTGATAATCCGCCGCGAATAGGTGTTATAGTAACATTTTTTCCATATCCGAATGTTTTATCTGCCCTATCTGCAACATAGTACATTGTACTTCCTCCACTTACTCCGATTACACACTCTTTGGTTATTTTTGAATTAACCTTATCAAGAAGTAAGTCCGTCATCTCTACCCTAGTCGCTTCACTATTTACAAAATCTCCTGCCACTATGTAAACATCTTTTATTGAAAAATGTTTTTTTATAATACCTCGTTCTTTAACGAATGTATCATTGGTAATAAAAGATTTTATTTCTACTAAAAATTCCTCGCCTTTTTCCGTAAGACTCATTCCGGTAGTTTTCTTAGTAATTAAACCCAGTTTCGATAATACCTCACATTCAGTACGTAACTGTCGTTCAGTTATGGTCACAAAATTTAATAATGTTTTTCTTCCTACCGGTTGATTTATTTTAATAGTAAGAAGTAACTCATAGCGATCATTAAATTTTTTCACCATCTCGGGTACAAGTTTATTTTGCATATGTAACAAATGTAAAATATCCATATTATCATGCCCTTCTTGTTTGAAAATTCATCTTTAATATTATCGTTGGTCGGAATACGTCCTTATAGGTCGAAATACGTCCAAGTTGTGGTAAAAAAATAAACTTTCTGAATAGTATTATAACAGAGCACTCTTAAAAAATCAAGAGTTTTAACTATAATTCTATCAAAAAATTTATCCATTATTTTAAAACCGTTAACAATTCTACTTGAATAATAAAGTAGAAAACAAAAATCATTTCATGTTCTTTATAATCTAGCGGCAATGGCGAAATATATTGTTTTGGATAATTTAATTCAATTTCTTTTTTCAAATCATCTATACTTATCTTTTTAAGATTATATCTATTCAGTATTAAATCTAATTCTTTCTCGTTATAAAAGAATATATTTTTTACCTTTGTAGCGAATAATCTATCCGAAATCATAATATTACTAATTATTGATAAGGTAGATTCCAACTCTTTACTCGCTGTTGCAGGCGTATTTAACATTTTATAAATATTTTCTATTAATACTTTTGGTATTTGATAATCAAGTTCCAATTTCTTAAAATCTATTTTTAAAGATTTTTTAATATTATGTTTTCCCTCAGCTTTCTCCTTATTATAGAATATAACATATCTATCTTCTATTGTGATGAGTTCTTTCTTATTAAAAATTATCTCTATACCGGCATCATTTAAAAGTTTGATCGTTTTATCTTCGTCTAATTTCATAAACGGTCGTTTAAATTTATTATTATCTAATAGATAAAATCCTCTGTACGCCCTATGATATTTGAATTTCAAAATTATACCCCTTTCTTACTAAAATCCTTTATCATACTATCATATTTAGGAAAAATATTCAATATTGAGTATTATAAATTTGATATTAAAACTTTTCTCTTAATTTTTCCGGTTTTATTCCCGCTTCCAATAAAACCAACAACTTTATTCTTGCTTTTTGACCACTTAAACCGGTTGTAAAAATAACTCCATCTTGACAAAATCTTTTCCCTCCGCCCTCATAATCATAAACATCTTGAGTTACACCGTTAAAAGCTCTTGATACAAAAACAACGGGAATATTTTTTTCAATACATCTTTTTATTGCCGGAACTGTTTTAGGCGGTAAGTTCCCTGCTCCTAATGCCTCTATTACTAAACCATCTATTTTCAAACTACAAACTGAATCTATCAACTCTGCTCCCATACCGGCGTATGCCTTTAATAAAAATACTTTTTTATTGTTTGTAGTAATATTATAATGCTCTTTTTCTATTAATTTTTGAAAATAGATAACTTTATTTTTTAATACCAACCCTACCGGGCCAAATGTCGGCGTTTGAAAAGTAGCAACATTTGTTGTATGAGTTTTGGTAACATATGTTGCTGTATGTGCTTCATCGTTCATTACCACAAGCACACCTTTATCACAACTTTCATCACTTATTGCTACTACCAATGCGCTTCTTAGATTTACCAGCCCGTCAGATCCTAATTCATTACTTGAACGCATCGCTCCCGTTACAACTACGGGAATATTTACATCCAACGTTAACTCTAAATAATAAGCTGTTTCTTCTAAAGTATCCGTTCCATGAGTTATAACTACTCCATCATACTCTTCCTCAACAGCCTTTAGTATTCTTCTTTGAATACCTAGCATTTCCTGTTCTGTTATTTGCGGTGATGCTAAATTATACAGCTCCTCTACGGTTATATCTCCCATATATGAAAAAATGTTTTCACTCATTCCTATAGGATTAATTTTTGTTGGCGATACTTTGCCTGTAGTATGATCTTCACTCATTGAAATAGTACCGCCGGTACTTATTATTAAAATTTTCTTCATTATACCTTTCTCCTTCTATAATAAATATCAATTATAATTATATATATTCTAATAAAATAATATTATTAATACTTCTCCTAAATTCTACTCATGCCCTCTATTATAACACGCATAAAAAAAATATAAAACTCTAAGTATCATTTTTCCTTAAAGTTTTATATTTTTCCGGTTAGTTATTACTTAATCCATTCAACAAGCTTATTCGCCTCTTCCGGTCCCATTGAACCTTGGTCATAACTATAAAGAGGTGCCCCTTGTTTATGATATTTATCTAATAAATTATTAACAAACTGCCATGATACAACAATTTGATCCCATTGCGAAAACAATGCTCTGTCACCTTTTAAGCAAGCATCTAATAAACGTTCATACGCTTCAGGAGTATTTATTCTGTTTTCCAATATACAGCTTTGACAAAAATCTAAAGAAATCTGTTGCAACTCCTGTTCCGTTCCCGGTTTTTTAGCATTAAATTGGAAGTACACTCCCTCGTCCGGTTGTATTTTAATAATTAATACATTTCCGGGTGTATCTCCTATTGCTTTAAATTGGACTACAACTTGAGTTTCTCTATCACCCATTTTTTTACCTGTACGTATAAAAAACGGAACATCTTCCCAACGTTCGTTATCTATAAACAATTTTAGCGCTGCATATGTTTCTGTTTTTGAATTAGGTTGAATATTTTTTTCATTTAAGTAACCGTTATACTGCGCCATAACTAAATTGGCATTGGTATCTTCTACCGGTTTTATTGCGGACAATAAATTATATTGGCTATTGTGTATCTCGGTGCTGTTATCTTCTATCGGCTCCTCCATAGCAACAATTGATAATACCTGAAGTAGATGATTTTGTACCATGTCTTTTAAAGCACCGTTTTTATCGTAATACCCGGCACGTGTTCCTACCCCGACGGTTTCCGCTGCTGTTATTTGGATATTTTCGATAAAATCTTTGTTCCAAATTCCTTTAAAAATAACATTTTTAAAGCGAAGAGATAATATGTTCTGAATCATCTCTTTTCCTAAATAATGATCAATATGATAAATCTCATGTTGTCCAAAGAAATCTGCCAAACTGTCATTCAATATTGATGCTTTCTCCAGATCTTCTCCAAACGGTTTTTCAATAATAACCTTTGCATTATTATTTGCACAATATTTTTTAAGACCGTTTGTTATAGTAATAAAAAACGTCGGAGCTACCGCATAGTAATAAATATGCTGATCTATTTCCATTAATGTATAAAATGTTTGTAATATACGATATTCTTCTTCATTTGTCATATCCATCTTAAAATAAATAATACGACGTGCATACGAACTAAACTGCTCTTCATCGAATTTCGTTCTTGCATGTTCTTTTATCCACTCTCGTGCTATTTTGATATAATCATCCGGAGTGTACGCCCTACGACCAATAACAATTATTTTAAAATTATCGTCTAATTTTCCTAATACATCTAAATTATATAAAGCCGGTAGTAATTTTCTATAAGTTAAATCACCTGTTCCGCCGAATAATGTAATTGCATTATTATTTTTCATTATTTCCCACCCAATCATAATGGTAATTTCCTTCTTTATCCGTTCTTTCAAAAGTATGAGCTCCGAAATAATCTCGTTGTGCTTGGATTAAATTAGCTCCACTATCTGCTGTTGTATAAATATCTAAGTAAGAAATAGCAGAAGTCATTGCACTTAGAGGCAATCTATTTTGAATAGCCAATACTGCCACTTCTCGCAAATTATCTTGCCTTGTTTCTATAATATTTTTAAAGAACGGATCGAAAATAAGATTTTCCAGTTGAGAATTATTTTGATATGCTTCAATAATGTTTTGTAATATTTTTGCTTGAATAATACACCCACCACGGAATATTTTGGCTATATCGGCATAATTAAACTCCCACCCGTATTCTTTTTCAGCAGCTTGAAACAATTTAAACCCTTGTGCATAAGAAATAATTTTGGAAATAAACAGTGCATCTTTTACGATTTCCACTAAATGTTTTTTATCTGTTACAACATTATAAACCTTACGTGAAAATTCTTTTTCTGCTTTAATACGTTCTTCTTTAAGGTTAGACATATAACGACCATTTAATGCACTTGTAATTACGGAAACATCAATACCTAAATCGATTGCCTGCTCATTTGTCCACTTACCTGTACCTTTTTGACTGGCTTTATCCAGAATTTTATCAACTAGATAATCTCCGTTTTCTTCTTTAACTTTAAAAATGTTTGCGGTAATTTCTATTAGATAAGACTCTAATTCCCCTTTATTCCATTCTTCAAAAATTTCTTGCAATTCTTTATTATTAAAACCTCCAAGATGTTTTAATACTTTGTACGCCTCGGAAATTAACTGCATATCTCCATATTCAATACCGTTATGAACCATTTTTACATAGTGTCCCGCACCACCGGTTGACGTATAACTACAACAAGCAACTCCGTTTACTTTGGCAGCAATAGCTTCTAAAATCGGACGAATTTCTTTATAAGCAACTTCATCTCCTCCCGGCATTAATGCAGGGCCGAATCTCGCACCTTCTTCACCTCCTGAAACACCTACACCAAAGTAATTAATTCCTTTATTTAACAGTAGTTCATATCTTCTTTGAGTATCTTTAAAAAATGAATTACCTCCGTCAATAATAATATCCCCCTTGTCTAAAAGAGGTGTTAACTGTTCAATTAAGCTATCTACAGCTGCACCGGCTTTAACCATCAATACTACTTTTCTTGGTTTTTCCAATCCATTTACCAACTCTTGTAATGAGTGTCTTCCAACTATATTTTTATGAGGATGTTCTTTTAACATCTTATCAACAACACTGGTTGTTCTGTTAAACACTGCTACTTCAAATCCGTTATCAGCTATATTTAAAGCTAAGTTACTCCCCATAACCGATAAACCGATCACTCCGATATTTTGCTTCATTAAGTGAGCCTCCTAGTTTTTTTATCCATTATACCACTAATTTTTATCTTTGCTAAGACTTTTTCTTAAAAAATATTTATTAAACGTTTTCTTATTGGAAAAATATACAAAGGATTACTTCATTAGTCAAAAATTTGCTTTGAAGACAAAATATTTGAGTTTTAATTACTATATATTGTATAATTTATGCAGGGATGGTAACGTTTACTTACCTAATTTTATATATAAGGAGAATTTATTTATGAGTGAAGTTAAAGTTTTAAAGATGTTTATTGGGGGAAAATTTGAAGAAAATATCAAACGAGAATTTATCAAAGTGGTAAATCCCGCTACTGAGGAAGTTATTGCGAAAATTCCAGCCGGCAATTGTAAAGATGTTGATCATGCTATTACAGTTGCCGATGTTGCTCAAAAATCTTGGGAAAAACTACCCGCTATAGAACGTGGAGCATATCTGAAAAAAATAGCAGATCGTATTAGACAAAGAGAACCGGAAATTACACAAACTATCGTTAATGAGGGTGGAAAAACTTTTGAACTGGCTAAGGTTGAAGTGTTATTCACGGCTGATTACATGGATTATATGGCAGAGTGGGCTAGAAGATATGAGGGAGAAATAATTCAAAGTGATAGAAAAGATGAACATATATTCTTATTCAAACGTCCTTATGGTGTAACAACAGGTATTTTACCATGGAACTTCCCATTTTTCTTAATAGCGAGAAAAGCTGCACCGGCTTTACTTACCGGTAATACCATTGTTTTAAAACCTAGTCAATTAACCCCGATTAATGCCAATATTTTTGCGGAAATTTGTACAGAAGTCGGATTACCTGAAGGGGTATTAAATATTATTTATGGACGTGGTTCTGTAGTTGGGAACAGATTAGCTTCTCATCCTAAAGTGGGATTAGTTAGTCTTACCGGTAGCTTGGCAGCCGGACAAGAGGTAATGAAAGCTGCTGCCGATAATATTACCAACGTATCTTTAGAACTTGGCGGAAAGGCTCCTGCTATTGTATTTGAAGATGCCGATTTAGAACTTGCGGCAAAAGCGATAGTTGCATCGCGTGTTATCAACTCAGGGCAAGTTTGTAACTGTGCTGAACGTGTTTATGTCCATGAAAATGTAAAAGAACAATTTGAACAAATATTATTTGCAGAATTAGACAAAGTTAAATTCGGTGACCCGAACAAAGAACGTGGTTTGGATTATGGTCCGTTAATTGAAAAAAGAGCATTAAAAAAAGTCATTGAAAGAGTAGCATATGCCGTTAAACAAGGAGCAACATTAGCATATGGCGGTGATGTAGATAAAGAACAAGTAGGATATTTCTACGGGTCTACCGTCTTAACAGATGTAACCAATGATATGAGCATTATGAAAGAAGAAACATTTGGTCCTGTTATTCCAATTGCCACATTTAAAACATTAGAAGAAGTCATTAATTATGCCAATGATTCAGAATACGGTTTAACATCTTCAGTTTATACAAAAAACTTAAATACAGCATTTAAAGCTGTTAATGGACTGAAATTCGGTGAAACTTATATCAATCGAGAAAACTTCGAAGCAATGCAAGGTTTCCACGCAGGGCGTCGTAAATCAGGTATTGGAGGTGCTGATGGTAAACACGGCTTAGAAGAATATTTAACTACACAAGTAGTTTATATGCAGCTTGGTGATGAATAATATAAATAATTACTAAAAATTAGAAAAAGTTGATAAAAAAAGGTTATCAACTTCTTCTTTTTAATAATTAATAATAATTTTAAATTTAAGTTTTTATTTCGAATAATTCGGACTTTCTTTTGTTATTTGAATGTCATGCGGATGTGATTCTACAAGCCCCGCTCCTGTCATTCGGACAAATTGTGCCTCTTCACGTAATGTACGCAAATTTCTTGAACCGGTATATCCCATGCCGGCACGCAATCCACCAATTATTTGATAAATCGTTTCCGATACCGCTCCTTTGTAAGGTGTACGCCCTTCAATGCCTTCCGGTACAAGTTTTTTACCATCTTCTTGGAAATAACGATCTTTAGAACCTTTTTCCATTGCCGAAATAGAACCCATTCCACGATATGTTTTGAATGAACGACCTTGGAAAATTTCCAATTCACCCGGTGATTCTTCACAACCTGCCAACATTGAACCGAGCATTACAGCATGCCCACCTGCTGCAATAGCCTTAACAACATCTCCTGAATATTTTATTCCCCCATCGGCGATTATCGTTTTTCCTAATTCACGTGCTACCGTTGCACAATCATAAATTGCCGTAATTTGAGGAACTCCAACCCCCGCAACTACACGTGTAGTACAAATAGAACCTGGTCCAATACCAACCTTAACAACATCTGCACCGGCTTTATATAAATCTCGTGCTGCTTCTCCGGTTGCAACATTACCCGCTATAATATCTAATTCCGGATAATTTGTACGCAACGTTTTTACCGCATCTAATACACCTTTAGAATGACCATGAGCGGTATCAACAACAATTGCGTCCACTCCGGCATCTACCAATGCCTCTACTCGTGCTATTGTATCATTAGTAACACCTACAGATGCCGCTACCAATAAACGTCCTTTGTCATCTTTTGCGGAATTTGGATATTTTGCAAGTTTTTCAATATCTTTAATCGTGATTAATCCTGTTAATCTACCGTCAGCATCAGTCAAAATTAATTTCTCAATTTTATGACTGCGTAATATAACGCTAGCTTCCTCCAATGTTGTATTCGCCGGTGCTGTAATTAAATGTTCTTTTGTCATAACCTCACTAATTTTCACATCAAAATCAGTTAAAAAACGCATATCTCGATTTGTGATAATACCGACAACTTTCATTTCTTCTACATTATTAACAATAGGTACACCGGAAATACGATATTGTTGCATTAAACTTTCCGCTTCATCTACTAAACTGTCCGGTGTTAAAAAGAAAGGATCTGTAATAACTCCACTTTCCGAACGTTTAACTTTTCTTACCTGCTCCGCTTGCTCTTTTATAGACATATTTTTATGAATAACACCAAGTCCACCCTCACGTGCCATAGCAATAGCCATTTTATATTCTGTTACCGTATCCATTGCAGCTGAAATAACAGGAACGGATAATTTAATTCGTTCTGTTAGATTTACTTTTAAATCCACTTTTTTAGGTAATACATCACTTTTTGCCGGAAACAACAACACATCATCAAATGTTAAACCTTCTTTTTGAAATTTATCTTCCCACATTATTTTTATATCCTTTCTTATCGTTCATCGTCCGCTATATTAAATGTCACTTTATTATTTTCTAAAGAGGCTATACGACACAACGAACATACATCAATACCACGCTCTTCCAATAAATGTCTACCGGATTGAAAACTTTTTTCAATCAAAATACCGACACCTACTAAACTTGCAGCTGCTTGCTCAACAATTTGCATAAGTCCCAACGTCGCCTGTCCGTTTGCCAAGAAATCATCAATAATCAACACTTTGTCATCTTTGTTAATAAATTTACTTGAAACTACTACCGTGTTTGTAATATTTTTAGTATAACTATGTACCTGCGCCTCATAAATATCATTATTTTTTAGTGTTGACGGTTTACTTTTTTTAGCGAATACCATCGGTACCCTAAATAAATTTGCTACCATAATAGCCGGTGCTATACCACTCGCCTCAATCGTTAATATTTTCGTAACTTCTTTATCCTTAAAATAATCTTGCAAAGTTTCTGCCATTTTAAGCATAAGGTCCGCATCTATTTGATGATTTAAAAACGAGTCAACTTTTAACACATTATTATCATAGACCTTACCATCAGTAAGTACCATTTCTCTTAGTAATTCCATTATTCCTCCTTAAATAGTGTGTTTATTTTCTACTACCGACAACGAAATATTGATTTATATTTTAGAAAGAGGGATTAGGTATTTTTCCTATCCCTTCGTAATAATTTCTATTTAAAATTTTTACCAATAATTAATTTTTTTATTAATAATACCAAATTTTTACAAAAAACTCAAGTATCTAACTTAAAGTTGTTCATTATCTCTTTTTATTCGAACATTTACTGCGAATTTTCTAATAAATCAGTAATTTCGGTTTGAGAAAACAGATATTTCTGTTTACAAAATGAGCAGACCAACTCCGTTTCTTTTTGTTTTGCCAATGTCTCTAATTCTTCACGCCCTAAAGTTACCAAAGCATCGGCATATTTTTCTTTAGAACAGGTGCATTTAAAAACTACATCATTTTTTCGTAAAATACGATAATTTTCACCACTTCCAAACAATATATCTGCTATTTCTTCAGGAGTTTTCCCTTCATGAATAAGTGACGAAATAGGTTTAATATCATTGATTACTTGTTCTAATTTAGTAATTGTTTCATCCGTAGCATTAGGTAATACTTGGAAAATAAAACCACCGGCAGCAATTACCGAATTATCCGTATCTACTAAAACACCAAGCGATACACAAGAAGGTACTTGTTCACTTACAGCAAAATAATAAGTAAAATCTTCGGCAATTTCTCCTGAAACAATCGGCGAGGTCGTCGTATATTTTTCATTAAGCCCATAATCACGTACTACTGTGATGTTCCCTGCCCCTACTGCACCCTTAACATCTAACTTCCCTTGGGAATTACTCGGGATATGCACTTGCATATTTTTAGCATAAGCCGCTGTTTCCCCCAACTCATCAGATGTGGCGTAAATTGTACCTATAGGGCCATCGCCTCTAACTGCTATATCAACCCTATCCCCACTTTTTAACATTGCTCCCATCATAGTTGTTACCGTTGCAGTACGTCCTACTGCAGCTATTGATGTAGGATAAGCATCATGACGTCGTCTTATTTCTTCTATTAAATCTGTTGTCTTAGTCACAAAAAAGCGAATTTCATCATTAAAAGCCAAGCCTCGTATTAAATAATCTTTCATAATATATCCTTTCGCAAAACAGTTTCATTATCCCTTTAGAATGTATTTTACTATTATATACGGTTTTTTTCAACAAACAAGTTATAATGTTTATTTATAGTATATATTATTTTACAAATATATATATTATTTTATAAATATTTCAGCAATAGTTAGTAGTAGGGGCTAGAAATTCCATTGTCACTATATTTCCTTGAAATACCAATTCTTTATTCTTTAAAAAAGAATTATAGTTTAAGGAACATAGCTTGATTATATATTTTCTAAAAGCTCCATTATGCGATTAAAAGGAATTTTCCCCCTAATTTCTTTACATGCTGTGCGTGCGTTCATACCGGGTTTGCTTATTTTTGAAATAAGATTTTCCACAATCTTCGGCTCTTCTCTCAACGCCTCCACCAACCATATTAACGTTTCAGGACGACCAAAATTATTATACATTTTTAACGCACTGTTGTTCGGTGCATGCTCAAAATCTTTAATTCCCCCGGTTGGTTGAAATAAGCACCATACGGTAAGATGTTCTCTTTGGCTTAGCCACCACCTGTTATCTTTTTGTCCATATCTCGTATCATAACTATCTGCCAAAGGAGTTTTACCGTCTAACATACTTATTTTTCTGGCAAATTCTATTACGTCTATATCTTTTCTCTCTAACATTATTTTATTCCTTATACACACTATACGTCCTTATTCAATTTATACAATTCTATAATACCTTTTAAAGTTAAATCTTCATCAACAATATCAACTAAACTACTATATCTTGCAATAAATTTTGATAATCCGCCGGTTAAAACAACACGATACTCTTCGTCTAAATCTTTTTTTAAATGTTTAATAATATTCTCAAATTGTCCTAAAAAACCATAAAAAAGTCCTGCCTGCATTTGGGAAGTAGTGTCCATTCCCAAACTTGTATCAACAGCAGCAAATTCGACACGTGGCAGTTTGGCAGCTTTTGTATACAATGCTTCGGCACTGACATTCATTCCAGGACAAATAATACCGCCACGATAATTCATATCACTATCAACACAATCAAATGTCGTTGCTGTTCCAAAATCTACAACAATAGCCGGAAGATAATTACTCACCTTAGCTCCTACTATATCCACCACTCTATCTGAACCAAGTTTACTGCTATAAGGAGCAGGTACTTTTATACCGGTATTTATACCGGCAGTTACAATAATCGGATCTTTTTTGAAATATTTTTTACTAAGTAACTTTAGTGCAAACATCATTCTAGGAACAACGCTTGAAATTACAACACCGTTAAAATCTTCAAACTTAATATTTTTATCGACAAAAAAATTACGGATAATAACATACAGCTCGTCTTCCGTCTTTGTATTATCGGTAGCTATTCTCCATGAATGTAGCAATCTATATTCACTACTGAATACTCCTAAAACAATATTCGTATTCCCAACATCTAATGCAAAAATCATTTTTAATCTCCCACGCTATTTATTTCTTCATTATGAATGATTTTATTATATCATATTAATAATAGCAACTAAAACAATATATTGTAAATTTAACATGAATAAATTGCAAGTGATAAATGATATATTTTAGTCAACTAACACTTTTCAACAATAGCTACTTACCGGTTTTTATGCTATTACTTTTTATTATCTTTTAGTTTACAGATTTATATTTTTGTTTTAATATAAGGTTTATATACTAAAAGTAGGTGACAAAATGAGAAAAATTATAATTTCAGATATTCATGGTTGTTTTTATACAATGCAGCATTTATTAAAAGAAATAAACTTTAATCCTAATAATGATAAATTAATTTGTTTAGGTGATATGGGTGATCGCGGGAAAAATACAAGATTAGTATGGGAATACTTTTTTACTTTACAAAAAGAGTGTACTCATCATGTAGTTTTACTCGGAAACCATGAAGATATGTTTAACCTTGCAATGAAAGAAGCAATGTATAAACCTTATGAACGAAAAAGACAAGAGCATTATTTCCGAAACGGTGGGCTTATGACACTTAGATCATTTTATCCGGAGGCTACAAAAGAAGAAAGCGGCTTTTATTTTAAAAAAATAGCTGATAAACATAAAGCGTTACGATACTGGTTAAAAAATCTGCAAACAAGATATGAAAGTGATAATTTTTACTTTGTTCATGCCGGTGTTGATCTTTCTAAAACATTTTGGAATCAAAACCATCTTGATATGATTTGGATAAGAGAACCCTTTTTAAGCAGTAACAACAAATATAATAAAAAAATATTCTACGGTCATAGTCCTGTTATGGAAGAACCATATTATGAAATAAAAGAAAATAGAATTAATATTGACGGCGGTTGTGTTTACGGCGGAAAATTAAATATTTTTATTATTAATGATGATAACATACTTATTAAACAAAGTACCATTGATGAAAGGGATATATATGAAAACAATAGATAAATTAAATATAGAATTAACACGTTTTAAAGTTAAAGACGGCAAAAGTGAAACAGTAGATGAATGGCTTGATTTTCTTAACGGTAATATGCAAAACGTTTTATTAACGCTTGAACGTGAGCAGATGTATGTTGAAACTATTTTTCGTGAAACCTTAAACGGTGCAGAATATCTGTACTGGTATTCTATTCAAGGCGAAGACGGAGAACCTGTTGAAACATCAGAAAATGCCATTGATAAACAGCACCTAAAATATTGGAAAGAATGTATAGATCCGAATTATCCGGCAGTTGACTTAACCCCTGCCGTCGTTATGATACCGAAAAATATAACAAAAGTGATGAGAAAACTTTAATACATACTTATATAAAATCTTTCTGCAATAAAATAACAAAAATTTATAAAAAAAAGAGCCGAGAACTTTAATCTCGGTCTTTTATAGAAAAGGAAAGTTTATGAAGTTTATAACTATTTACTAGTTATATCTATATTATAAATATCGAACCTTAAATATAACTTAAATTTTAATTTAATTTTGAAAAAAATTAAAAATAGCCAAAAAACTTATATATCAGCGTTTTATGAGAAAATGCCCATACTTTGATTTAATCATTTCATTTAAGACGGTTAAAAAATAAGATAAATTAAATAATTATATTTTATGAAATTATTTTTACTCAATAAACTCTTTTTCCTGAATATCTTTTTGATACCACACAACATCATACCAGCGATTAAATTTATAACCAACTTTTTCAAAATGTGCCACTTTTCTAAAATTATGTTTTTCATGAAAAGATATACTCCCTTCATCAGGATATGAGATACATGAAGTTAAACGACAAATTCCTTTTTCAATTAATTGTTTTTCCAACTCATTATAAAGCAACTCTCCAATCCCTTTTCCTCGTGCCTGTTTATCTAAATATATTGTAATTTCCGCAGTCCAATCATAAGCACGCTTTGGATAAAATTCTCCGGCATAAGTATATCCGAGAATTTTCTTATTTTCTACAGCTACTAAGAAAGGGTATTTTTGCATCGTTTTTGAAATTTTTTCTTCAAATTCATGTATATTAGGCACTTCATAATCAAAAGTAATCGCTGTTTCTTCTACGTATGGTCTGTAGATATCGACTAATTTTTGTGCATCTTCTAAATCTACTGTTCTTATTTCTATCATTTGGCCACCTACTTTAAAGTTTTCTCTACTCATAATTATATCATAAATTTATTTTATTTTAGAAGAAATCAAACATTATTAATCTAAGTAACCTAATTTTTTAATTAATTCTGCAGTTAATACCGCACCCCCTGCCGCACCTCGCAAGGTATTATGTGATAAACCGACAAATTTATAGTCAAATAAATTATCCTCACGAAGACGTCCTAGAGTTATTTGCATTCCTTTTTCGTTGTTTCGATCTAAGACAGGTTGAGGTCTGTCGTCTTCTTCATAATATTTAATAAATGGTGTTGGTGCTAAAGGAAGTTTATATTTTTCAATTTCCGGTACAAAATTTTTAATTTTTTCAATTAATACATCTTTTCCCGGATTATTTTTTAGATTAAACGATACACAAGCTAAGTGCCCATCTAACACCGGTACACGAATACATTGTGCTGACAGTTTCATATTATCAGTCGGAACAATTTTTCCGTCTTTAATTTCTCCAAAAATTTTTAACGGCTCTTTTTCGCTTTTTTCCTCTTCTCCACCAATGTAAGGAATAATATTTTCTATCATTTCCGGCCATTCATTAAATGTTTTTCCGCTTCCTGATATTGCTTGATAAGTGCAAATAGATGCTTCTTTGATTCCATATTCTTTAATAACCTCAAAAATAGGCACATAACTTTGAATTGAGCAATTCGGTTTAGTTGCGATAAATCCTTTTTCAGTCCCAAGTCGTTTCCTTTGGGTTGGAATAATATCAAGATGTGCTGAGTTTATTTCCGGAATAATCATCGGTACATCATCTTTATTTCTATTGGCAGAATTATTGGAAACAACAACGACTTCATGTTTTGCATAGTCTTCTTCCAATTTAACTAATTTTTCTTTGTCTAAGTTAATCGCACAAAATACCAAGTCAATACCCCTAGTTACTGAGTCAATTTCATATAAATCCTCTACTATTAAATTTTTTGCATATTCCGGTATGGCTAAATCCAATTTCCAACGATTTTCCATTAACTCTTTGTATTTTTCCCCCGCCGAGCGTGGCGAAGCCGCCAATTTAACAACGTCAAAATATGGATGATTTTCTAATAATACTAATAAACGTTGTCCTACCATTCCTGTTGCACCTAAAATAGCTACTTTTGATTTTTGCATAATTTTTTCTCCTCTTTTCTATAATTTTTATATTACTACCGTTCCTTCCGTATCTACTTTTAGTAAAATCGGACGCCAATTATATTTCAATTTGGCTAAATCTTCTTTTATTTTCTCTATACTTTCTACACACTCTACTATATTCATAAGTGTTGAACCGCTACCTGAGATAAAAAAGCCTTTACTATCCACTTTTTCACAAATTTCTTTTACTTCTTGATATTCATGTATTATTCTTTTACGATAAGGTTCATGAATTTTATCACCCATTACTTTATTTAATAAAGTTAAATTATAGGTTTCAAACGCTTTAATCACCGAACCCAGTCTTGATAATGAATAAATAGCATCTTTTAAAGAAATTTTTTCCGGCATAACTTTTCGTGCTTGTTCCGTTGATGTTTCAAAATCCGGAATAAGTGCTAAAAAGTTAAAACGTTCGTCCACCTTATATTTTACCGTTACAGCTTCTTTGTCATCAGTTGTACACGATGAACTCAAACTTCCAAAAATTGCCGGTGAAACATTATCGGGGTGTCCTTCTATTTCATTAGCAATCGTAAATATTTCTTGTTTATCAAGCCTTGTATTTGTCAATAAATATGCACCGTAAATCCCTGCTACAACGCATGTGGAACTGCTACCCAAGCCTCTTGAAATCGGAACATCATTTTGAATAGAAATTCTAACTCCGCTTATTGTTTTTTCTAATTTTCTTAATACCGTTTGTAAAGTAACATATACCAGATTTTTTTCATTGGCAAATCGTTCTTCAAAACCGACGAACTCCACTCCACTTTCGATTATTTCAAAATCAAATGTGGCATATAAAGTTAAAGCTACACCTAAAGTATCAAAACCGCAACCGATATTGGCTGATGTAGCCGGCACTCTTACTTTTACCATTATAACTCACCTAATTTCTCTAAAATATATTTTTTCATATCTTCTTTTTTAATCACATCTTTGTGTCTAATTTCTTTTTTATCCAAATCCTTAAGATTTTCCGGAATAGAAACCTGCGTTTTTTTATTTAATTCTTTCATTAATTCAAATTCGTCTTTATCACTTATTCCGTTTATTGCCGAATAAACACTTTCGGTAAATTTATACGGAGAAGCTGTTGAAAGAACAACATTTATATGTTCTTTATCCGGATTATCCAACAAAACCTTGTAAGCCACCGCTGTATGAGTATCTAATAAATATCCGTCTTTTTTATAAATATCTTTGATAATTTTTTTAGTAGTGTTATCATCAGCAAAACCTGATTGAAATTTATCGGTAATTTTTCGCAATATATCATCATTAACTTTGTAGCATCCTGTTTCTTTTAAGTCTTCCATAAGTTTATCAACATATTTGTTATCACAACCGCTCATGTAGTAAATTAACCTTTCAAGATTACTGGAAATAAGAATATCCATGCTTGGAGATATAGTTTTTAAAAATTCACGATTTTTATTATAAATACCGGTTGTTAAAAAATCATGTAAGACATTATTGCTGTTACTTGCACAAATTAACTTATTAATGGGTAAACCAATTCGCTCTGCATAATAACCGGCAAGGATATTTCCGAAATTTCCGGTAGGAACGATAAAATTTATTTTTTCTCCCACCGTAATTTTTTGCTCTTTAATTAAATCTACATATGCTACAATATAATAAACAATTTGAGGAATTAATCGTCCGATATTAATTGAATTTGCGCTTGATAATTTAATATTTTTTTCTAATAATTGTTTTTTTAATTCTTCATCTGTAAACAGTTCTTTAATACCACTTTGTGCATCATCAAAATTTCCATAAATAGCACATACTTTTGTATTCTTTCCTTCTTGAGTTTGCATTTGCATTTTTTGAACTGTACTCACTCCATCATCAGGATAAAAAACCATTATTTTTGTTCCCGTTACATCTTTAAAGCCTTCCAATGCTGCTTTTCCGGTATCTCCGCTCGTCGCCGTTAATATAAGTATGTCATTTTTATCTTTTACCTTTGTTAAAGCTGTCTTAGTTAGTTGCGGTAATAATGACAAACCAATATCTTTAAACGCACTCGTCGGACCATTAAATAATTCCAATATATAACCGTCACTTAACTTAACAAGCGGGGTTATATTCTCATCAGAAAATTTTCCACGATAAGCATTATTTACACAGTCTTTAATTTCCTGTCTGCTAAAATCAACGAATAGTTTTAATACTTCCTCTGCAATTTCATAATAATTTTTACCAACCAAGCCTTTTAAATCCAATTTATTTTTTCCCAAATCTCTTAATACAAATAAACCTCCCTCTTCACTTAATCCTTGAAGAATAGCTTCACTTGGACTAATTTTTTTATTTATATCTCGTGTACTTTCATAAATCATAAAAAATCTCCTTGCTTTATCAATGTATATATGATACAATGTTCTCTGTAAAATTACAAGTGTTTTTCTCAAAAGAATAAAAATTTTTTATTTATTTTTTAAATATAAATTAATATAAAGGAGATTATTATGAAAATAGCAATTTTAGGATTTGGAACAGTAGGTAGTGGTGTTTATGATATTATTGCCAATTCCACTACTTCGGAACTAAAAAATATTGAAGTAAAAAGTGTTTTCGCTCGCAGCCGTGATAAGATGCCCCTTGCAACAAACGATATAAACGAAATCTTAAATGATAAAGAAATTTCTCTTGTTGTTGAGTGTCTGGGTGGTTTAACACCTGCATATGAATTTATTAAAAAATCGCTAGAACATAAAAAACATGTGGTAACTGCAAATAAGGCTGTTGCTGCGAAGTATCTTAATGAATTTATTGCTCTTGCTAAAAAAAATAATGTTAAATTTTTATTTGAAGCAAGTGTCGGCGGTGGAATACCATGGTTAGCAGGTCTTGAAAAAGCGGGAAGAGTAGACAAAATAAATCGAATCTACGGAATTTTCAACGGAACCAGCAACTACATCTTAGATAATATGTATAGAAATAATCAAGAATTTGATTCTACATTAAAAACTGCTCAAAATCTCGGTTATGCAGAAGCAGATCCAAGTGCGGATATTGATGGTGGTGATGTTGTTAACAAAATTATTTTGAGCAATGCGTTAGGATTTAATATTCATATTTCACCAGAATTTCCTACATACTCAATGCGTTACATCACAAAAAACGATATTGATTATCTGAAAAAACATGATTTCGCTATAAAATATATCGGTGAAGCAAATGTTAACGATTCAAACTATGAAACTTCCGTTATGCTTACTATTTTTTCTAAAGATAGTCAAGAAGCCGTTGTTCCGTTAAATAATAATATTATTACACTAAACGGAAACTTTATAGGCGAACTTAAATTTTTCGGACAAGGGGCAGGAAAGTTTCCAACCGGTAATGCTATTGTCCAAGATATAATTGATATTAATTCAAACGTACCGAGAAAAGAGATTACTATAAAAAATCATCTTGTCTTCTCTAAAAAACTTACCAGAAAGAATTATTTACTACGCTCTAAAGTTAATTTAAACCATGATTTTATTGAAAGCAGTGAACAATATAAAGAAAATCATTATTTAAAAACTAAGGAAATTACTTTAGAACAATTAGAACAACTGCTAAAATTACTAAAACAAGATAACAATATATTAGTGGCTAAATTTCATTAATAGTAAATAATGCTAAAGTAACAAATGAAATTATTGAAAAGGAGATTTTAAATGGTCAAAGTAGCTAAATTTGGAGGAAGTTCAGTAGCAAGTGCTGAACAATTTAAAAAAGTTAAAAATATAGTGGAACTGGATCCTGCAAGAAAACTTGTAGTAGTCAGTGCAATAGGTAAAGCTGACAACAAAGATAATAAAATAACAGATTTACTATACTTGTGCTACGCTCATATTAAATACAATATCAGTACTGACACTATTTTTTCAATGATTGAGAATAAATATTTAACTATTGCAGATGAATTAGGATTAACATTTGATATTCAAGGTGAACTTACCAAACTTAAAAATGAACTTACTAAGGACATTGATGAAGAATATCTGGTTAGTCGTGGCGAATACTTGACAGGACTTCTTATGGCTGAATATTTAGGCTATTACTTTGTTGATGCCAAAAATTTAATTTTTTTCAATTACCAAGGTAAAATTGATTACGGAAAAACTCAAGATGCTTTTAATAAATTAATTAAAAAGCATGATAAATTATTAATTCCCGGTTTTTACGGAAGTCTGCCGAATGGTGAAATTAAAATAATGTCACGTGGAGGCGGTGACGTAACAGGTGCTATTATTGCAAATATCGCAGATGCCGAGGTTTATGAAAACTGGACGGACGTTTCGGGTATTCTTATGGCTGATCCGCGTATTATAAAAAATCCGCGTGAAATTAAAGTAATCAACTACTCAGAACTACGTGAACTTTCTTATATGGGGGCAAGTGTTCTCCATGAAGAAGCGATTTTTCCTGTTCGTGATAAAGAAATACCTATTCAAATTAAAAATACCAATAACCCTAAAAATACCGGTACAATTATTAGCGATAATGCAGATATAATTGAAAATAAAAATATCGTTACCGGTATCGCCGGCAAAAAGAATTTTTCCATCATTACTATTAAAAAAAATCATATGGCAAACGAAATCGGATTGGTAGGAAAAGTCCTTAAGGTACTCGAAGAATATCACGTCAATATCGAACATATTCCAAGTGGTATTGATTCATTCTCTATTGTTGTCGAAACAAATACGATCAAGCCATTTATTCATGAACTTGTAGCAAAAATTAAAAATATTATTCAAGCTGATGAAATTAATGTAACAAACGAAATTTCTCTTATAGCCACCGTTGGTGAAAAAATGAAAAATTCTCTCGGCTTATCGGCACGTTTATTCGGTTCTTTAGGTAAAGCAGGAGTTAATATTGCATTAATCTCACAAACCAATGATGAAATAAATATTATTATCGGTGTTCATAATAATGATTATGAAAAAACAATAACCGCCCTTTATAATGAATTTAAGTAACAATTAAGTATCTTAAACCTAAATTTTTCGGTTTAAGATACTTTTTTATGATATAATGTTACTAAAAATCATCTTCAAAGGAGAATTGTTATGAACGTATTGCAAATTCTTTGCCATCCGGATTTTGATAACAAAAATCGTGTTTCCAATATTTTAGCCTTAACCGGTGAAACAGAATTAAAGAAGAAAGGTTTTAACAATATCAAAACTTTAAACCTGTACTCACCGAATTGTTATATTCCTGTTATGGATAAACATATGTTTAATTATGAAAACAAAAAATTGACACCAAAAGAACAAAAAGATTATACAAGACAAAAAGAATTATTAGCCCAATGGAAAAACACTGATATAATATTTATCTATATGCCGCTTCATAATTTTAATATTGTTTCTAAATTTAAAGATTATATTGATAATATCGTTATAGTAAATGAAACTTTTGAATGTGAAATAGAAACTTTAATTGGGCTTGATAATCCGGACAAAAAAATTATCTTTGTTCTTACAAGTGGCGGAGAATTTGATAGCCATATTCAGTATATAAATCTTGATTTTACCGTTGATTATCTCCGAGGAATACTCGGTGTAATGGGAATAAATCATATGCAACTTTTGCGTGTTCAAGGGTTGGATTTGGAAAAAAATAATAAAGAAAGAATAATAGAAACTGCAAAAATGGATTTAACAAAAATAATAAAAGAAACCTTATAATTATCTTATTATTGTTTTCAAAACTAATTTAAACACCAATAGACTACTGCATAAATTAAATATAACAAATTGAAAAAGACTAATCTAAAATCTAATAAATTATCAAGGGCGACTTAAAAAATTGATTTCTAACAAAATCGCAATTTTTAAGTCGCTCCCATTTTCTATTTACTTCATATTATAAAAATATATACTTTAATATATACGCACCTGACATTAATAATCCTATAAAAATAGTTAATTTAGCAGTAAGAACCATATAAGGTGCCATAGTTTTTTTATCATTATTATCGTTAAAGCCTTTTATTATTTTTACAGCTAAAGGTAATGTTAGCAAAACGAGTAAGTTAAAAAATGTACCGTACTTAGTGAATGAGAATAAAATATTTAAACTATAAACAATAATAAACACTGCGGCTAATGTTTTAATTGCATAGTTTTTTCCTACAACTATTGCGTAAGTCTTTCTGCCTGAATTTTTATCATTATCCAAATCACGAATGTTATTGGCAAGAAGGATACTGCCGATTAATAAAAACAGCGGTGCTGATATTATTACTATATCTATATTTACAAAAGTTGTTTGAATATAAAATGCTAAACTTACTATCACAGTACCCATAAAAAATCCGGATACAATTTCTCCAAACGGAGAATATGCAATAGGATACTTACCTCCTGTATAAAAATATCCTGCAAACATACAAATTATCCCGACTATAAAAATATTAAAACTTGTTATAAAAGAAAGAATTATCCCGAAAATCAGTGCTATTAAATAAAGAAGTATTGCACCGACTAAGACTTCTTTAGCACTTAACCTACCTTTTATTATTGAACCGGAAATTCCTTCTGAATCAATTTTATCTAAGCCTTTCTTATAATCATAATATTCATTAAATAGATTTGTTGCAGCTTGAATTAATAAACATGCTACTAAAAATATTAAAAATTTTATATATGATATACTCTTAACATAATTTAAAGCATAGGCTGATCCAAGTAGTACGGGTGCAAAAGCTGCAGGATAACTATGCGGTCTTGTACATAAGAAAAATTCTCTTAATTTATCCACAATAACCTCCAAAAATTATTTTATACTTTATCATTATAGCATATTTCTTAAAAAATAATTAAATTAAAGATTAAGAAAATAATTAAATCCCGATTGGCATTTAAAAGTAGAACGTTTACATTATTTTATGATATAATAAAAAAAGAAATAGAATAACGGAGGATATAATTATGAAAATTGTATGGATCGGTACCGGTGTAATGGGAGAAAGTATGGCTGGGCATTTATTGGATGCCGGACATGAGTTATTTGTTTATAATCGAACTCAGTCTAAAACAGCAGCCCTTATTAAAAGAGGAGCAACCCTTTTAGAAAAAATTGAGGATGCACCGTTAAAAGCTGATATAGTTTTCTCTATGGTCGGCTATCCTAAAGATGTTGAAGAAGTTTATTTAGGTGAACACGGACTTTTAAAAAACGCTAAAAAAGGGCAAATATTTGTAGATATGTCTACATCATCACCTACTTTGGCAGAAAAAATAAGTGCCGAATTTGCAAAAGTTGGAGCTTTTGCTTTAGATTTACCTGTTACCGGCGGAGATATAGGTGCTAAAAACGGTACACTCTCTATTATGGCAGGTGGAGATAAAGATGTCTTTGAAAAAAATGTTTTACCGCTGGTACAACATTTAGGTAAAAATATCACCTATTTCGGCAAAGCGGGTAAAGGTCAATATACAAAACTTGCTAATCAGATCGCTATTGCCACTACTATGATTTCAGTAGCAGAAAGCTTTAAATTTGCGAAATCTGTCGGTCTGAATATGGACGATTTCTTTAAAACCGTTTCAACCGGTTCCGGTGGAAGTTTTTCTATGACTTCTTACGGTCCACGTATCTTGAAAGGTGATTTTAAACCCGGATTTTTCGTCCATCACTTTATAAAAGATATGCGATTGGCACTAGAAGAATGTGAAAAAATGAATATTAAACTTCCGGGTCTTGAACTTGTCTATAAACTTTATACCAGTTTAGAAGAAGAAGTTAAAAATACTAACGGAACACAAGCCATCTCTAAATACTATAATCTTTAAAAATAACGGGAACGACTCAAAAATCATGATTTTTTAAAAATCAATTTTATCGAGTCATTCCCGTATAATTTATCTACTAATAAGTAAATGCTAAAATTTAGATTGGCTTTTTAAAATTTTTAGCATTTGGACAGTACAGTTTGCGGTGTTATTTTCTATATCTATCTTATCTCCTCTATATAATATTTACTTGGGCTGTTTCCCCCTTCATAATGTTTATTATTTAAACGAAGGATATATTCACCGTCTACTCTTCCATTTTTTGAAATATCTATTATCGGTACAATTATTCTTTCTCCATCTTCCTTATATTGTGATAAATCTTCTGAAGGCGATATCGGTGACGCTCCGCCTATTCCGCCCATTGCGGTTAAGTATATATTATCTTTTTTAAAAAATACCGTTTCTCCTAATTTTATATCAGAAAGCATTGTTTTTCCGTTTTTCTCAAAACTGTCATCTATTTCTTTATACATTTCTTTTGTGTTAGAATTTTTTATGACATTTATTATATCATCTTTTACTTGTGAGTCATTATAGGTATCCGGATAAACTGTATTGTATATGTCCGTTAATTCCTGTAATGAAATAACAGTAAATCCGGTTATATCGCCTGTTCCTTGTATTCTTTTGTCAGGATCCGGAAGATAACCGAACAAAGTTACCGGTTGTAATTTATATCCCTTTTTATCATGTATATGGAATAGATATGTTCTTACCGTTTCATACGCCGCTTGTCTATTATGTTTTGTGTTTTTTAAATTGATATTATTCCATTTCAATTTATCTTTAGTTTTTGTCTTTAAATCTTCAATATTATCATTAGTTTTTTCTAATTTATTATTGCCGACTTTATATATACCTATCCATCTGTTTATATCTATCGCTTTATTATCTTTGTAATAACCACCTGTTTTTACAACTATCTTATCTTCACCGGAACTGTTATCTACCGCATAACTTAGACGTGAATTATAGTTGTTAATAGTACCTATAGTATAGTTATCCAAATTTATTAATGATTTTAAATTTTCTATATCTGTTGTATTATTTATTTTTTCCAAAATTACCGTTGTTTCTTTTGACAAATCCTGTTTATTAACATTTCCTAAATTGGCACTTTCATTTATAGTATTTTGCTCTTTGTACTCTTCATACTTTACTATTCCAAAAACACAAACTAGCGCCGCTAAAAATATTCCAACAAAACCTAATACATATTTCATCATCTTATTCATAATCTACCAATTCCTTTATCCTTCTTCTTTATCAAATGTCGGCACATAAAAGTGGCGTCCTTCTAAACCGAACAGTTTATCAGAAAAACTACCCGGTTCTACATTTGCTAAATTTTTATCAAACATTTGCATTCTGGCGTCTATATTATCTATAAAATTAATAATTTCCGCTTCCTTAAGCATCGGTAACTTAGGCGAACCAAATTCATACTTACCATGATGTGCCAAAATAATATGACGTAGCAAAATAATTTCCTCGCCATTTATACCAAGTTTTTCAGCCGCTCTGGCTACTTCATCACTCATAATAACTATATGCCCTAAAAGTTCACCCTCGAGTGTATAAGATGTTCCTATCGGGCCGCTTAATTCAACTGTTTTTCCTAAATCATGCAAAATAATACCGCTGTATAATAAATCTTTATTTAGTGACGGATAAATAACAAGCAATGCTTTTGCCACCTTTAACATAGTTGTTGTATGGTAAATAAGTCCTGAATAAAAATCATGGTGCATAGACTTCGCCGCCGGAAAAGTCAAAAATTGTTTTTTATATTTATTTAATAATTCTATTGTTACCGCTTTTAATTTTGCATTATCTATATCTTTTAAAAAATTATTTAATTCGCTTATCATTACCTCTTTAGGTAGTGGTGCTGTTTGAATAAAATCTTGAATATTAATATTTTCATCACCGGTTTTTAAGCGATAATTTTTTACTTTTAGTTGTAATTTACCACGATAATCTAATACTGTCCCCTCGACAAAAATTATTATTCCTGATTTTAAATTTTCCGTATCTTCATCTTTAACATCCCAAATTTTCCCGTCAATACTCCCTGTTTTATCTTTTAAGGTTATGGTTAAATAAGGTTTCCCGCTTGTTGCTATACCACGAACTACATTATCCAAAAGAAAAAACATACTAACTTCCATATCGGTTTTAAATTCGTTAATAAACATTTTTCCACTCCTTCTTCGTATTTTCCATATACTATTTTACTAACTCTCAGACAAAAATTCAAATTAAACGGGATTTTTCAAAAAATTTTATAATTACCAAAATATAAAAAAATTTGAAAATTACATTCTATATATTTATTATTTTAAAATATTACTACTTTCTTTGTTTAAGGTATTATAAATTTTTATGTATATATATTTCCCAAAAAATTATTGACAAGAAAAAAATAATATGTTACTATCTTTATCAACAGTTAATAAATAAGCGTTGAAGTGAAGAACAACGGTATTGAATTTTTCAGAGAGCTTTCATTAGGTGAAAGAAAGTATTTTTATCCGTCGTAGATAGTCACTGAGCAGGATTAATGAGCAACAGTAAATTAATCACGATTGATTATCGTTATAAATCTTTGAGGTAATTTTAATTTTTTATTTTAAGATTATAAATTTGGGTGGTAACACGGTTTTTTCGTCCCTTGTGTTACCGCCTTTTTGTTTATTTTATAACTGTCTATTAATATATATCATACAGGGAAAAGATGAGTAAAAAAAGGCGTTTATATTAGAGAATCTCGGTAGCTGAAAAGAGATTAAACAATTTTTTTGAATATGGTCTTGGAGTTTTAATCATCAAGCACTGCGAGATGATTACGCTTAACAGCGTTAATGTTTAATGAGGTTTACACGGTGTGTAAATAAACTAAGGTGGTACCACGTAATTTACGTCCTTTAGCAATAGTATTTATTGTTAAAGGACGTTTTTTACTGCATAAATATACTGTCATACATATTTTAATTTTTTAGGAGGAAAGTTACATGACAAAAATTTCAAATTTAGGATACCCTCGTTTAGGTGAAAAAAGAGAATGGAAGAAATTAATTGAAGGTTACTGGAACAAAACAATTCGACAAAATGAATTATTTGAAGAAACTACCAAACTACGTAAAGAATTTTTGAAAAAACAATTTGATGCGGGAGTAGATTTTATTCCGGTCGGAGATTTTTCGCTATATGACCAAATTTTAGATTTATCAATTCAATTCAATATTATTCCAAAACGCTTTTCTGACAGAAAAGTTGATATTGATTTATTTTTCGATATTGCACGCGGTAACAAAAAACATGTTGCATCAGCATTGAAAAAATGGTTTAATACCAATTATCATTACATTGTACCGGAATGGGACAATGCCCAACCGAAACTAAATAACACTCGCTTACTTGATTTATATAAAGAAGCTCGTGAAATCGTCGGTAATAAAGCTAAACCTGTCATTACAGGTCCAATTACCTTTATAGCATTATCATCAGGAGTTAGCGACTTTAAAGACGCCTTGAATAAATTAGTACCTCTTTATACCAAAGTATTTAAAGAATTAGTAACTGCGGGCGCCACTTATATCCAAATAGATGAACCTATTTTTGTTACCGATGAAGGAAAAAATTATATTGAATATGCTTATGAAGTTTATAATCATTTTAATAAAAATATAAATGCAACATTAATTTTTCAGACATATTTTGAAGCATTGGTTAGTTCTGAAAAATTAATAGATTTACCGGTTGCATTCGGTTTAGATTTTGTTCATGGCTTAGAAGAAAACTTATCTTATATCGAATCCGGTTTATTTAAAAATAAAACCGTCTTTGCCGGTGTTGTTGACGGACGTAATATTTGGAGCAACAACTTTGAAACTACTGAAAAATTATTAAAGATATTAAAGGACAATGTAAAAGAATTAATTATTCAACCATCATCATCTCTTCTTCATGTTCCGGTAACCGCTAAAAATGAAACTGAATTAGATAAAACTTTATTAAACGGGCTGGCTTTCGCTGATGAAAAATTAACTGAATTAAAATTATTAGCTGAAAAATTAGACGAAATTACCAACCCTGATTATAATAACCACATCGAAAATTACAAAAAACTTCAACAAGCTGATTTTAGAAATTTGGAACTTGAATCAATAAACAATATTCGTTCTACTCGCTTATCCAACTACGCCGTTCGTCGTGTTGTTCAAGCTAAACGTTTTAACTTCCCGTTATTACCGACAACAACAATCGGCTCATTCCCACAATCTAAAAAGGTTCGTTTGCAACGAGCTTTATGGAAAAAAGGAGAATTATCTGATACTGATTATGAAAAATTCATTAAAGAAGAGATTGCACGTTGGATAAAAATTCAAGAAAATCTTGATCTTGATGTATTTGTTCACGGTGAATTTGAACGTACCGACATGGTGGAGTTTTTCGGTCAACGTTTTGCAGGCTTCGCTTCGACAAAATTCGGTTGGGTTCAGTCTTATGGTTCACGTGGAGTTAAACCTCCCATTATCTACGGAGATGTAAAACATATTCAGGCTGTAACTGTTAAAGAAACCGCCTATGCTCAAAGTTTAACTAATCATCCTGTTAAAGGAATGTTAACCGGACCGATAACTATTTTAAACTGGTCATTTGAACGCACAGATATTCCGAAAGCTGAAATCTTTAATCAAATCGCTATAGCACTTAAAAATGAAATTAATTTGCTGGAAAAAGCGGGTATTTCCGTTACTCAAGTTGATGAACCGGCTTTACGTGAAGGATTACCGCTGCGTAATAACAAAAAAACTAAATACCTTGAAGAAGCGGTATTTGCATTTAGACTTGCTACTTCATCGGTTAAAGATGATACCCAAATTCATACTCATATGTGTTACTCCAACTTCGATGAGATAATCGACTCGATCCGTGCATTAGATGCCGATGTTATATCTATTGAAACTAGCAGAAGCCACGGAGAATTAATTTCCGCTTTTGAAACTGCAATCTATCCGTTAGGAATCGGTTTAGGAGTTTATGACATCCACTCACCACGTATCCCGACAAAAGAAGAAATTAGACACAATATTTTACGTCCATTACAAAAATTATCCAAAGAGCAATTTTGGATTAATCCGGACTGCGGTCTTAAAACACGTGATGAAAAAAAAACCATAGAAGCCCTTAAAATATTAGTAGAAACAACTAAAGAAATTCGCCAAGAACTTTCCGATAAATAAGGAGGCATGTATATGCGTGATTTATTAAAAAGACTGGAAACGGATATTCTCGTTGCTGACGGTGCTATGGGTACCGCCCTTTATGGTAATGGTCTTGAGAGTTGTCATGAAAACTATAATTTAACAAATCCAAAAAGTGTGGAAAAGATACATCTTTCATATATTAATGCCGGTGCAGACATAATTCAAACAAATACTTACGCTGCAAAAAAATATCAACTAAAAGTCTACGGCTACAGTAATAAATTTAAAGAAATCAACAAAAAAGCGGTCGAAATAGCTCGAAAAGCCGCCGGAGAAGATCACTTTGTATTAGGAACTATCGGAGCTATTCGCGGACTTCGTGAATGTGAACTTACTTTAGACCAAATAGTAGATGAAACAATCGCTCAAGTAAATGTATTATTGGCAACCAATAAAATAGACGGTCTACTCTTTGAAACATATTACGATCTAGAAGAAATACAGAAGGTACTTAAAGCGGTAAGACCACTTACATCTTTACCTATAATAACTAATATTTCTCTGCTTGAAGCAGGAATAACACAAGACGGTCAAAAAGTAACGAATTCTCTAAGCGTACTCGTTAATCTCGGTGCTGATATAGTCGGTCTAAACTGTCATCTAGGTCCATATCACATGATAAAAAGTCTAAAACAAGTACCGCTATTTGCTCAAAGTTATTTATCGGTATATCCTAACGCAAGTTTATTACAACTAACCCAAACAACCAACGGTAGTGAATATCGTTTTAGAAGAAACTTTACCTATTTTGAACAAAGTGCCAAACTATTAGTTGAAGAAGGTGTTAGACTTATAGGTGGTTGTTGCGGAACTACACCCGACCATATTCGAGCTATAAAAAAGGTATCAGAGGGCTGGCACCTGTTAAACGTAAATTAATAACTCCTCTTCCCGCTGAAGAAGAATTAATAAAAGATTCTAACAATAAGCCAACTATTGTTGATAAAGTTAAACAAAAAGTTACAATTATAGCTGAACTGGATCCACCTAAACATTTAAACATCGATAAATTTATCAAAGGGGCAAAAGCTATTGATAAAAAAAATATTGAAGCCATTACATTAGCAGATAATTCTTTGACAAGTACACGTATTTGTAATCTAAGTGCTGCGACTATCCTAAAAGAACATATTTCAACTCCAACACTGCTACACGTAACCTGTCGTGATCACAATCTTATCGGTCTACAATCACGACTTATGGGAATGGATTTACTAGGTTTTAACAACGTTCTTGCAATCAACGGAGACCCCAGTAAACTTGGAGATTTCCCCGGAGCAACAAGTGTTTATGATGTAACAAGTCTAAAACTTATACCGTTTATTAAACAACTTAATAACGGTTTAGGTTATAACGGAGCTTCACTGAAAAAAACCACTAACTTCACAGTAGCGGCAGCTTACAATCCTAATGTAAGAGATATTAATAAAACCGAACGGCTGATTGAGAAAAAAATAAATGCGGGTGCTGATTACTTTATTACGCAACCAATTTATGAACATAAAAAAATTGAACAACTCTCAGAAATTGCAAAAAATATCCGGATACTCCATTTTTTATCGGTATAATGCCAATTACAAGCTATAACAATGCAATATTTCTTCACAATGAAGTACCGGGAATAAAATTATCAGAAGAGTTCCTTAACAAGTTGGAAGAAGTAAAGAATGATAAAACAGCTTGCCAACAAATCGCTTTGGAAGAAAGTAAAAAACTACTAAACACAGTATTAAAATACTTTAACGGCATTTATCTGATTACCCCCTTTTCTCAATATAGCTTTACCATTGAATTAATAAATTATATAGAGAGCCTCCAGAAAAATTAAAAATATTTAAGCTCGGAACTTTAAATTTTCTAAAGCTCCGAGTTTATTAAATATAACTAATTAAAATACTATTAAAAAACAAAATTATAATTTTATTTTTTAATAACAACTATAATTTACTATTTTTCTTAATTATATTTTTAAAAGCACTCCTATCACACTAAATAATTAAATATCTCTCTTTAAAAATTACAAGTATAGTAGTATAATGATAGTAATAATACACATGAAATGAGGGGGAACTTATGTTTTTAGTTGTTAAAAATTTGAATAAAGCTTATGGAACAAAAGAAAATAGAATCAATATTTTAAAAGATATAAATTTTTCTCTGGAAAAAGGAACACTTTGTACTCTATTAGGTCCTTCAGGATCGGGTAAATCAACTTTACTTAATGCAATCGGCGGACTTGAAAAAATCGACAGCGGTTCTATTATAATAAATGAATTTGAAGTTTCAAATTTAAAACAAAAAGATCTTACTAATTTCAGAAGAAAATATTTAGGGTTTGTTTTCCAATTTTATAATTTAATTCCTGATTTAACCGTAACGGAAAATATTCAGGTCGGTTCTTTTATTCACAACAATCCTATGGATATTGAAAAACTGATAAAAGACTTAAGTTTGTGGGAACACAGAAATAAATATCCAAGACAATTATCAGGCGGGCAACAACAACGATGTGCAATAGGCCGTGCTTTAATTAAAAAACCTGAAATACTACTTTGTGACGAACCGACAGGTGCTCTTGATTACAAAACTTCAAAAGATATTTTATCCCTTCTTCAAAAAATCAATAAAGAACATAAAACTACGATTATAATAGCAACACACAACGAAGAAATAACAAAAATGTCAAATACAATCATAAGACTTAAAGATGGCGCTATAGCTCAAAAAATAGAAAATGAAAAAGTGGTTGATGCACAAGAATTGGAGTGGTAGTATGAGAAACTTAAACAAAAGAATTTTTCGCAGTTTAAAAAAACAATGGTCAAAAAATTTATTTCTCTTTATTCTTATGATTTCCATGATTTCCGTAACATCAGGTATGCTGGTTGCATCAGGAAGTATTAAGGGATTATATTATGACCTTATGTCAAAAGGGACTGTAGAAGACGGAAAAATAGTATTCGCCTTTGATCCGACGGATGAAATTATGAAATCTATTGAAAAAGAAAATACAAAAGCCGAAAAAACATCTTATATTGATACAAAAGTTAAGGGAATTACAAAAGGTAATAATGACAAGGAAATTAGAATTTTTAAAAATAGAACAACCATAAATATTCCCGTTATAAATGAAGGTACCCTTGCGACAAATAAAAATGAAATAGTTGTAAATAACCTGTTTGCCAAAAATAACAATTTAAAAATTGGAGATACGATAACATTCCAAAAAGAATTTTTTAAAGATGGAAAAGAACATACTTTCAAAATAGTAGGGCTTGCCGCTCTACCTGATTATAACTCGGCATTTCAAAAAAACAGTGATTTATTATTTAATGCAATAGACTTCGGAGTCGGCTTGGTATCTGAAGAAGAAAAAGATATTTTTAATGAAAGTAAATTAAAATATCAAGTTTCCTACCGTTTTAACGAACGAAATCTCAACAAAAAAGAAATTGATGAAAAAAACGAAAATATATTAAAATCAGCAAATAAATTAAAAACCGTTTCAGAACAAATTACAAAAAAAGATAATAATGCAATAAGTTATCTAATAGATGATATGGGCGGAGATAGACCTATGATGATCGCTATGCTTTGTCTTATGGTAATTTTAATAGGATTTATATTTGCACTTTCTATCGTAAGTAAGATACAAGAAGAATCTGAAATAATCGGAATACTTCTCGCAAATGGATATAAAAAATCGGAACTTGTTTTAAATTATATTGCAAATTCGTTAATAATAACTTTTTTTGCAGCAATTTTGGGAAATATTTTAGGATACACGTATTTCACGAACTCATTCAAAGAAGTTTACTACAAGTCTTATGATCTTCCAAGCTTCACCCCTACTTTTAATTTGGAAGCACTAATAATTACAACAATAATTCCGATTTCTATAATTTTGATTTTTAATTACTTATATATATATAGGAAATTAAATTTTTCTCCATTAGATTTTTTAAGAAAGAATTTAAAACATTATAAAAATCAGGCAAAAGCCAAATCTATAAAAAATTTTAAAATCAAGAAGAATTTTTTAGGATCGTTCAAAAAGTCTGTTGTAAAATCAAACAGAGGAGATTATGTTGCAATAATACTCGGAATTTTTATAACTTCTATATTGTTTATTTTTGGGATTTCCGCAAAACCTACATTTGAAAACTATGGAAATAAATTAAAAGAAAACTTAATGTGTAACTATCAATATATCTTAAAAACACCGACAGAAATTGAAAATAAAACAGCGGAAAAATATACAACAATATCTGCAAGTGTTTATCATACAATCAAAAAAACTGATGAAAATATTCTCTTTTTAGGAATTAGTGAGAATTCAAAATATTTTGAAAATACAAAACTACCCGAAAATAAAAATGAAATAGTTATAAGTGAATATCTTTCAAAAAAACTCAGAAAATATGTAGGCGATGAAATAACCGTAAAAACTAAATTATTAGATAAAGAAAAAACTTATAAGATAGTTGATATTTATAAAAAATCATCTAATCTTTCTGCTTTTGTAAAAAAAGAATTTCTTAATGAAGAAATAGAACAAGAAAAAAATTTCTTTAATGGGTACTTCAGTAATGAAAAATTAAATATTGATGAGAAATATATTGCAACTACCATAGATGCAACTACTATAACTGATGTTTCCAAACAATTATATGATGTTATGGGACCTCTTGTAAATGCGTTTATATTCTTATCCGCTATTTTCTTAGCAGGTTTTATGTACAGTCTTATGAAAATAATAACTGACAAAAATACTGTACAAATAGCATATTTAAAAATTTTTGGTTATACTGACGGTGAAATTTCAAAAATCTATATCCGCCCTATAACAATAACAATATTGACCAGTTTAATAGTTTTAACACCTCTTGAAATATATGCGGTAAGAGAGATAACTTATTATTCTATGCTTAAGTTTTCAGGATATTTAGAACTTTATATCTCTGCAAAAACGGTAATATTATCTATCCTTATAACACTATTAATCTACGCATTTGTAAGTGTATTGCAATTTTATAAAATATCAAAAATGAATTTCAGTGAAGTTTTAAAAAATAGAGAGTAACTTATTATAAGTTTTATAACAAGTACAATAATAAAAATAGGGCGACTTAAAAATCGATTTCCCCAAGTCGCCCTTCCACAGTTTATTAGATTTTGGAAAAATTTTTTAAAGTAAAGTTCCAAATCAATGAACTGCTGCCTCTAACTACCAATAGGTAAATTCCAATAAAATTTACTAGACGTTTAAAAATCTTTTGTAAAGTGAAGTTAAACATCAAATACTTGCTAAACAATTATACACCTAATATTTTCCAGAATAATGCCAAAATAGGAAATAATGCCAAACCTAAAATTGATACGATGCTACAATATAACGTCATTTTTGTTTTTGATAAATTTTCGCTTTGTAATGCTACCATTAACGGCGGTGCTTGAAATGGGAAAAATATATTCGAAAACCCTAAGACTTCCGTCTTATACAAAAATTCCTTTGAAACATTACTTACTTCAGAAATCTTTTCTATTAACGGAGTTACTATCGCCGGAACTCCAACTAGAGTTACTATAAAACTTAATATAATACACAACACTATAATAAATATCGCAACTTCCACTTTACTTTTAGTCGATAGTTCAATTCCCTTCGCCATATACTCTGCTGCCAAATTTGCAATACCGGAATATTTAGCTACATTACCTAAACTTACAATCCCCGCTACGTAGAAAAAAGGTTCAAAATTAATCTTTCTTAACGGTTGGCTATCCACAAGTCCAATTCCGGAACCCATACATACTAAAGATGTCAACATTCCCGTCCATCCTGTCGGAATTTTATGAATATACTCGGTTATCCACATAACCATAGTAATAAATAACAAAACTGATAATATTTTTTGTTGTTTTGTAAGTGACATTTTATTAAAATTTATAACCTTAGTATCTTGGCATTTTTTATAAAAAAATAACATTATAAAATATAAAATTATCAACTTACCTATACCTAATACCGGAAAATACCACAAAAAATATTGACTATACGAAATATTTGTTGCATATAAATTCTGAATAATACCTATAAAAACATTATTAGGAACGTTTGACGGCAATACATAAAATGCCGGTATATAGGTCGAAAGAATTCCCATAACAAGAACTCCTTCCCATTCCTTAGTCAGTTTCTTATAACCCAACTCTTCTGATAAAGCATTTAAAATAGGAAGTAGCAAAACAATTCTGCTCATTGCTGAAGGCATTAAAAAGAGTAATGCTACTCCCAACAACATAACACCAAACAATACCTTTGAATACTTTCCTTGACATATAGGTAAAAGAATCCTTGCAAGCACTCTGTCTAATTTTGTATATTTAACCGATGAACCAATAATTATTCCTGATATAACCAACCAAGAAGCATCCGAAATAACTCCAGACAACAATATCTCTTTAGGAGCTAAATTACCGATAATACAAGATGTAAAAAATAGTAATCCTGTATACCACGCCGGAACAATATTACTTGCCAAAAGAAAAATTGAAATCAAAATTAAAAATCCTATCCGCATTGTTGCCGAAAAAAAATAGCAAGCTGATATTGTAACCGATAATAGTATAAATATCCACTTTACCCTTATAAGCATTTCTAATAATATCACCCTTTCAAAAATTTTATATCTATATAATTACATTCTAACAATATCACATTTTATATATTAAAAGCAAATAAAATTTTACAATATTATTCTACATCAACGATTATATTGATATTAAAAAATAATTAATTCAATCATTATTTTTATTATTTCATAATGAGTAATAATACTTATCCTTTATTTTATATGTTTCTTTATCTTATATATTATAATAGAATGTATGGATTTATTGTAACAAAATAATATACGGTTGTCAAATATAAAAGAGAAGAAATATGAGAAAAGTATTATTCATGAAGAAAAAATTTTTATAGATAAATCATGTAATAAATTTAATAAAAATAGTTGAATTAAAATTAACAATAACCGTATTAACGTCAGCTAGTTGAATACAAAGAAAAATACTATTCTTAAAAATAGGTGCTGTACCGAATAGAGAGAATGTAGAAAATTTTAGAGAAAAGCTAAGAAAAATTTTAATTGTTTCTAGGCTATTTATTTCTGGATATAAAAATAATACTATCCTTAATGGCAATTTAAAAAATGCCAAGCAACACTGTGTTGTTTAGCATTTTATCCTTATTTTTTCTCATGCCCCGTATTTGACGCAGAGCCTTTTTTCTCATGTACCATATTTATTACACAACCGAAAGATTTTAATCTTAATGCCGTGTGCTTTTTTAGTAATCCATTTTTTAGATAAATCGGAAATTTACACTCTCAATTTATTTAAAATCACCGTATATTTAATATTAACCTTAGACACCGTTTCTTTTGTATTCACCAACACTCATACCTGTCCATGTATTAAACGCTCTGAGAAATGAGTTTGTTTCTAAGTATCCCAAAAGAAACGCTATATCATCAACACTCATAGTAGTTGTTTTTATATAATGTTTTGCAAGTACCTCTCTGGTAGCATTTAACTGTTTTTGAAAAGTTGTATTTTCTTCACTCAAATGTCTTTGCAAAGTTCTTTTACTCATCCCCAGTTTTTCGCTAGCATCATCAATGGTGCATTTTCCCGCCGGAAGCAGCTCTGACATTACACTTCTGATACGGGCACTTACACTGTTATCTATTTCCATTTCATCAATACGCTTAACCAGTTCCGGCTCAAAATATGATAGCATAGCACTATTTTCTGTGATAAAAGGAATCTGCATATCGCTTATAGAAAATACAATTTCATTGCTATCAGATATTTCAATTTCAGAACCAAGAAATTTAGAATACTCATGTCCTACTTCTTTTCCTTGTATCATAACTGATATAGGTTTAATCATCTCTTTCGTTGCTCTTCTAATTAAACTTACAAGAAACAGGAATTCTCCGATAACAAAAGTTTGTGATAACTCCCCATTGTCTACGGAAGTCAAATTTATAATAAAATTTTCATCGCTTTGCGTGATTTTATACACTATAGGTCCAATTAGTTTTTTATATCTACCCAGTCTCTTCAAACATTCTTCGCCATTTTTGCTACAATAGGCTGCAAAGATTGGAGGCGAGAACATCTCGATTCCTTCCCCTGTTGCCATATGAATAAATATTTCAGGTTCGGGAACAAGCATGCCTATGGCGTCCATAAATCTCTTGTATTCATCTGAAGTCATCATCACCCTGTCTGAAGTGAAAATTCCTATAGGCAGGTCTGCCTTTTTCAACACTTCGTTAAGTTTCATTCCCTTCATTTCAAGCAGTCTACCATACTGTCCATCTACTATATATTTTTTCATAACAGCTTCCTTTTAACGACTTGTCTGCTGATCTGCAACAAATCCCATTATTGTTTTTTTTGGCATCATAGGCATTAATCCTACAAATACACTCTGCCAACCGGGTAATCCTGAAATAACACTGAGTTTCCCTGAAAGCATACCCTTGTAGCCGTCTTCTGCAACTTTATTAGGCTTTCCTGCGTTTGAAAACATCTTTGTTGTAGTCAGTCCACTTGCAGAAGCAAATCCTGTATCCATAGCTCCCGGCATCAAGACTGTACATGTTACTCCCGTTCCCTTAAGCTCGTACCATACTGCATTGCTCAGAGAAGTCAGATATGCCTTTGATGCATAATATTCTGCCTGAAGAGGCCCGGGCGTAAGTGCTGCTGTAGAAGAAACATTCAGTATTTTACCACTGCCACATTTTACAAAATCAGGAATGAAAAGTTTCATCAACTTTGTAGGTACTACAATATTTACATTCAACATTTCAAGATCCTGTTCCATGGTTCTATCAGCGAAAGAACCTTGACCACCTAACCCTGCATTGTTAATTAAATAATCTACGGCGATCCCCATCTCCTTAACTCTGTTATAGATTACTTCAGCAGCATTATAATCTGTGAAGTCTACAGCAATGGTATATACCTTAACTCTATAGTTATTCTAGATTTCTTTTTTTTGCTCATCAAGCTTCTTTTGGTTACGAGCGACAAGTACAACATCTCCACCACTCTTTGCATGAAGCTTTACGAATTCAGAACCAAGTCCTCCTGTAGAACCTGTAATAAGTGCTGTTTTATTTGTCATAATATTTCCCTCCGTTATATTCTGTTTACTTTTGATAGATATATTATACATAAAAATACAAAGAACGTAAACATCATATCACGTCATTTTGTTATCAATTTATGCCAAATGTTTTTTCATAGAACTAAATACTAATGATAACTTTATTTCCTGTGCTTATAATACAAATAGTAATTTTAATTCGGTAAATCCTAATTTCCTTACCACGACTTCCAAAAAAGCCTCCCATAAAAATGATGAAATGTCCTCCAAATAATTTACCTAAATTCAACAACTCCCTTTCAGACCTACTTTTTCCTATTTTTAGTATCAAAACAGTATCACTGAGGAGATTTTTGCTCCTGCAAAACGCTGAAATACTGTATTTTCAACGGTTTTATTGACAGAAACATATTTATTACTCTATTCCCACTCTTCTTTTTCTGCTGTTCAATATATCCAAAACCGTTCAAGATAAAGGCTTCTCGTTTGTTAGATGCTGGAAAATTTGTTTAAATTAAGCTCATTTTTAGATTTTTTTACCCGTACCAGTCCCAGTTCCAATATGATATTTACTTATCTTATAATTTTATTAAAGAGTGAAACCCATTTCGTAATATATTCATCAGGTATCATTTCAGAAATATTACCTGATATTAAGTCGCGTTTAATATCCTTTGATAACTCAACTTTATAACCTTGAATTAAATCTATAGAATAAGTATTCGCCCACTCTTCAATTTGGCTTATTACTGGTTTATTTCTATCAAATTCATCTTTAAATCTAAAGTCCCTATCATTTATTATTCTTTCAATTGGTCGTTCTAAAATCACTTCAGGAAACAAATCTTCTATTTCAGCATTTTCAATTCCAACAAATTTTTTTATCATTAGTATTTTATCTTTGTCGTTAGAATATAACTCTTTTTCTAATTTAGAAGCATAATCTTCCCCAGACTTATCTGAATCTAATACAACAACTGGAAGTTCTTGCTGTTTCCCAGCAATCAACGATGTTAATTGCTTCACTGACTTTACTCCTCCTGCTGGTACAAAAATCATCTCCTTTACAGGCGAAATTTTATTAGTAGAAATGAGATATTGCTTAATAGCGTTTAAATAAAACTGATCAGATTGTCCTTCAACAACAATTAAATTGCATCCATTTAATAACCCTTCCGATACAGACAATCCTAATGCTGCATGAACCGCATATACCGCTCCTGTTGCATTTTTCTTTTTCTCCCCGGCTCTCAAGTCTTCAGATACTTTTGTATATCCTTTATCATCAACAAATACAACCTTAGTTCTCTCAAGATGATTTACATCAACTAAAAATGGAGAATGTGTAGTTGTAATTATTTGATTTGTAATAGAAAGATTTTCAAAAAAATTCAATAAATCTTTTTGAGCCATAGGATGCAACGATGTACCAGCTTCATCTAATAATAAAACACAATTTTTATATGAGTCCTTACTTTCTACTAAAAATACCATAAAAAAACTTAAAAACCATTGTAATCCTGTGCTTCTATCTTCTAAAGGAATACGTGCTGGGCGTTTTTCGTCTGAAACCCAAATTCTAAAATACTCACCATCTGCTCTCAAATCAAATATATAGTCCCCTTGCTTCCACCATTCCTTAAAATCTTTTGTCAATTTGGTAGATGCTGAATTTAATAATACTTCTCTCTCTTTGGTTTTTTCTTGACCAGCTTTAATCTGTTCCTCTGTTAATTCGGTGATTGTTCCATATTCTTTTGTTCTATATGAGTATTGCCCCATCTCCATTATTTCATCAGGGCTTAAATTAACATAATCAAACAAAACTTTCAAAGTTCGTATTTTGGCATTAAATTTTTCGCTATGTTCTTTAGTAGATTTAAAATCTTTTATAACTTTCGGCAAATATATTTCTGAATCTAAATTACCATAATTAGCATAGTACACAAAACTAGGTAAATTTTTTATAACCAAGTCCCGTATATTGGAATTCTCCTCTTTATTCAATAAATTTACAATTTCATCCAATCCAGAAAATTTTTCAACAAATTCATCAATGTGGGGATTTATTGATGATGTTGCCATACTACTTTTTTCTATTTGGTTTACTTCTTCTTTTAATTTCAAATACTGATTTGTTGATATGTTAGTTTCTATTTCAATTTTAGATAACAAAGCATCTAGTTTCTCTATTAAACTTTCTTTAAATCCATCTTCTCCTTTTCCTGCATTACTCAAATCATTAACCTTTGTTTTAAAATCACCTATTTTATCCAAAAGTATATTTTTAATTGTAATTCCTCTCTCTTCAAATTTTGGAAATTTCACAATATATTTTCCAGCATAATTTCTTGATACTAATACATCATCAAAGATCGAAGCATCTATACAAAATTCATTTGATAAATCTTCAATTAAATCTTTTTTTATAATTTTAAATTCAGCATCTATAAAATAATGTTGTTCTGGATTTGTCCTGTATTCTGCTAATTTTTCTACAGGCATATCACTCGTGAAAATTATCTCCCCATTTCTTGCTGGATTCAATTTCCACAATGCCAATAATAAGTTGGATTTTCCCGCTTCATTAACACCTATTAAGTTGGTTATGTTTTCACATTTTATAACTCCGCTATCCTGTACTGATTTAAAATTCCTAACTCTAAATTGTACTAATTTCATACTTTCCATTGTAAATTTACACCTCCTCTAAAGCACTTCCTCAAGCAATATCCATCTATCATTATTCGTATCATCCACATACTCTGTGTTATTCAGATACAGTTCATCATTTTTATCTCTAACAAACCCAAACTTATACTTATGCTTATTCGCAAACTGCTTAAATGCTTCAAACTTATTTTCTATTTGAACATCAATATTTTTACTTTGTCCTTGATTTTCTCCACCTTTTGTTTCAATTAGCCATATTGTATCGTCCTTAAGCTGCACAATATAATCCGGATAGAATAGTCTTTGCTTATCAAAATTTGTTCCATAAACGATTGATAAATATTGCTGTCCACTGTCTCCATTCTTATAAACATACTTCACATTTTCATTTTTCTCGCAATATTTCTCAAATAGTCTTTCTGAAGTCGAGCGAAAATCATCTGTAATCATAGAGGTGTTATATCCTTTATACACATTGCTTCCCAGCTATTTTACATACCGTTCAAATGGAACATACCTGTAATGCTCTTCAAGAGGAATCTTAAATTCTTCCGTCTTATTCTCAAGGAACATAAGTTGATCCTGTCTTTGCCCGGAAAACTCAATAAAATCTCGTTTTAGAAATTCTGCATTGTTGATAATAAAAGCATAATATTCCCGCAAGGTTAAGTTTAAGAGTTTGTAATTATTATTACCGAACCCTTTTAAGAATAATGTTTTCAAGATCTGACTGGTTTTATTATATACAAGTCCTACATGCTTCTTTATAGCATCAACATTATGCTGAAGTTCAATACCATGTGTATGGGTATTTACTTCAATTGACATAGCACTATAATTAACAACTTCTTCTCTCACTTCCATTAAAGTTGTATATTTACCAATTAAATACTGTCTTGATAGTGCTGTTCCAAAAACAAAACTGTTATTTTCTAGTAATTTAACATTATCCGCCTTGATATTTGAAAGATGATACTTTTCCTTAAAAAACTCATAAACTCTGTTTCTAATAGCCTGCTCATCAACATAACTGCCGTCAAGGTTTCTTATCTCTTTAACCAGTTTTATATTTTTAGGTTCTTCTTTGATAAATACTCTTTGAGTTTCAAAACCATTGCCAGCTTTAATAACCTCCAGTTTATATTTTTCGTCAAAAGTATAGAGATAAGAGCAGTCTAAAATTTCTTTGCCGTAATGTTTTGCTTTAGGCATACGTCTTAAACGACCAAGAGTCTGGATTTCAAAGGTTTCACTCATATTCTCACGAAGTTTAACGAGTATCTTTGCACGTGGGCAATCCCAACCTGTCGCCAGAGCTTGTTTAAATAGCAAAAATACAGGAGTTGCATTTGATTTTGTTACGCTATCATCTTCTGTTGTTCCAATATTTATTTTCCCTAATTTCTTTGACTTCCTATCTTTATCCTCTTTATTTTCTGCTGAAAACCAACTTGCAAGAAGCTTATTCTCATATGAATATCCCATTAAATTCAGCTTCTCTTCCACGTGTTCTATTAAATCATCATTCAAGTTAGGAAATTGAACTAATACAAGAGGTCTTATATCTTCCTTTTCGTCAATATAAGCCTGAGCAATTTGCTTTCGAATTTCATCTGCTTTTTCTAATAAAATATCTGTCTCATGTAATGTATTTTCGACTGCTACTGTATCAAGCCCATCATTAATGTACATAAACCTTGTAATAAGTCCTTCGTTTATAACATCAATCTCAGGAATCTCATAGAACTCTCCGACCACCCTTTTATTAGGAGTTGCCGATACACGAATTTCATATTTTGCATTAATACTCGAGATAATATCATCTGCCTTTGAAGTATTATTCTGATGTTCTTCATCAATGATGACAATAAAATTTAAGTTTCTATTATGTGCTTCACTAATTCGTTCAAACAGATTTTTCCTTTCACTATCTCTTATAGCAGTATTATCTTTTTTAGTAATAGTCTCCCAATTAATGAAATAGGTAGTCGCACTTTCAAAACCGGTATTTAAAATATCGAAAACATTTCCTGTTTTTAGCGTTGGAGCAAAGCGTTCCATTTTTTCTTTCGATTGTTCTTCAAGTTCTCCCTTTCCTGAACAGAACCAACAAACTACACTATCTCTATGAAAATCGAGATATTTTTCAATATATGCAACTAAAATAATAGTCTTTCCACTTCCTGTCGGGCTCTGCATCACAATCTTAGGTTTGGAATTGCTGTCTGTTGTTTTGCTAAATAAGAAGTCAACGGCATCTTCTTGAAAATTTTTAAGTTTAATATTTATCATAGCTCGCCAACCTCCTTTAGTTCTTCTCTGAAATAGTATTCCGGAATTTCAATGATACTGACCCCCTTTTCTTCAAGTATTCTTTGATTACTCCGTGATAGGAATATACCCGAACGCACAAATAATTTTCCGCCATTTTCAATTTTAGATATAGCTTTATCTAACGCATCTTCATCGTCAAGAATAATATATTTCTTATCATCAAGCTCGATAGCATATTCCAGTTCAATCAACTCTCTAATATGTTCCATCATCTTATCTGAGATACTTTCCTCATCATCAGAAAATTTTGGTATAAAATCAGTTTTATAATATTTCAGATTATGTGGGAATTCCTCTTGAATATTCTTAAGTCTTTGATAAGTAATTTCCTCGCAAATATTGTTTTCATTATTCGTACAGAGAATATATTTACGATTACCACCATCTTCCTTATTAAGTTGCATAACAGCATGACCAGTAGTGCCTGACCCAGCGAAGAAGTCAAGGATTATATTATTTTTACGACCAGATTCATTAAATTTGACCAAATAAGATACTAAGGATTTAGGCTTTGGATAATCCATGCTATTATTTGGAACTAATTCGAATAGCTCTCTTTTAGCAGTCTCATTTGTATCTACTCCACATTCTTCTTTTGAAATTATATCGGAAGGACGCTTGCTTTTTATTACTTTTCTAATAAAACGAATTGATAGCTTTTTACTTTTCACGATAAATGTTGTCCCTAAATCAACTTCTTTATTCAAAGTCTCTTGAGTCCATTTAAATTCACCACTTATTGTAAAATCTTTATCAGCTAATCCATCAATTATTTTTATATCATTTTTTAATTCAACCCTGTCGTAAATTCCAGGTTTTAATTCTCCATCAAACATAAACTTGACACTGCCTTTTTTAAAGAAAATGTCCCTAACATTATTTCCTCTATTCAACAACGGAACATCTCCACCGTCCACTGTTCCGCCATTATAATTTATTGAATTTCTTATTTTTTCATAACAAATAATATATTCATACTTGTTCCTGACTTTTTGTGACAATGATGGTGCTGTAGCAGTTTTGTTCCATTTATAAACTGCAATAAAATTATCCTCACCAAATATACTGTCACATAGTAATTTTAATTGAGCCTGTTCGTTATCATCAATAGAAATAAATATTACTCCATCACTCGAAAGAAGTTCTCTCGCAATCACTAACCTTTTCTCCATAAATGACAACCATTTACTGTGTGCATATCCATCTGTTTTATCTACAAATGAATCATCATAAATAAAATCTTTATTCCCTGTATTATAAGGCGGATCAATATAGGTAACATCAATCTTTCCCTTGTGAGTTTTCTCCAATAATTTCAAAGAATGAAGGTTATCTCCTTCAAGTAAAAAGTTATATGGTTCATCTTCGTTTGCTGTGATTTTTCTCGTCTCATCTTCTATAAAGATCGGGATATTATGTTCCAGCATTTTATCGACTTTTTCAGAGTGTTCTTCCCATACAAGACCATATTTCTTTTCATTAAGTGCATTTTCTATCTCTGTAATAGCACGAATGTTTTCATCATTATTATTTTGTACCTTCAATTTCTCAAGATACTCAAGCATTTTTTCTCGCTTGATTTTAGATAAATTCGCCATACTCTACCTCACTTTATTTACAAGACTCTTAACCAAGTCTTTATCTTCTATTTTCGTAATTCCAAAACTCTTTTTACCAACATCTTTGATAGAAGCTCCAATATGATAAATTTCTGCTTTATCTATGATCAAAAATCTATCGTGAAAATCCATAGTAGTTTTAACCGATAGCTTTGGATATTGAGCGTTAAATTTCGTTACATCTTTTGTTGATAAGCTCCCTTTGCCGGCTGTCGTAATAGTAACATCCACACCTTGATTTTTCTTGCACAGAATATTTAAGGTGTTGACATCTACATAGTTATCAATTAAGATTATTTTTTTCTTAGCCTTTTTAACAAGTCCCACAATAAAGCTAAATGCATCATATATTTGCCCATCGAAAAAAACATTTTGCTTAACCTCGGTATTGGCAGCTATGTAGTTAAAGACTTCCTCCAGTTTCCTATCTGTTCCTGATTGTTTTAACTCAACTCTATCAAGACGAGCAAACATTTCTCTGTTAGAAAGCAAAAAGTTTCTCATCTCCACAAAGCTATTCATAATTTTAATACTGACTTCGACTGCTACATCGCTTTTAAGAACAGCAGAAAGCATGGCGATACCTTGTTCTGTAAATACATATGGCATATATCTTCTGCCACCCGAACCACTTTCTTTTTTTGTGGCGACATTTTGGCACCTCAAAAATTCATACTCTTCTTTAGTCAATTGAAAGCAAAAATCCTCTGGAAATCTATCGGCATTTCTGCTTCTCTGCCTGTTTAAATATTTTGTTTCAACTTGATATAGAATAGCTAAGTCACTGTCTATCATCACTTGCTTATCTCTAATGGTATAAATCAGATTCTGTATTTCTTTATTATCAACAATGACGAGATTTTTATCTTCTGCCATAAATACCTCCATCCTTTAAAACTTGAGATTCCATTTTGCCACCTCAAGTTTTTTATTTCTTTTGCTCTATAATTGAAACCATATCTCCAAAATCAACACCTTAAAAAAATCGGACTTGATTTTTCATCAGTCCGTTTTTTTGTTGAGCCAATAATTATCGATAGCCTTTATTGGCAAATTATCCAACTTTTCAAATAGCTCCTTTGGTTGGAAATTCATCTAATAAAAGAATTGCTTTTTCTATCTGTTCAACAGTGCTTATAGCCGATTAAGAAGATAACAAATGATTCGCAATGTAGTCATAAATATCGTCTATATCTTGAACCGCCTTAGTTGATAACAACACACGATACTTACCAAAGTGTTTCGTCCTCAATGCTTTCAGTGTCATTTCTGCTTCATGCAATTCACCATCTGATTGAATATCACGTTCAGCAATTGAAATAGCCTCGTCTATCGTTATATGTTCCTAAACGTTGTTATGTAGGAGAAATTCCTGATAAATTTTATCAATATACTATTATTGATGAAGCTACTAGGGAAAGATTTATTTTCCCTTTTAAAGAACAATCATCATATTCTACTGTTCAATTTGTTAAAATGGCTATTGATTATTTTGGGTATAAACCTAAGATAATTCAAACTGATAATGGTTTTGAATTTACGCATTTTAAAGATACTAAACGAATACACCCTTTTGATGTATTGTGTAATAATCTTGGCATTAAACATCAACTTATTAGACCTAGAACTCCTAGACATAACGGTAAGGTTGAACGTAGTCATAGAAATGATAATGAACGTTTTTACAGGCATTTATCTTTCTTTTCGTATGATGATCTTGTATCTCAGATGAAAAAGTATCTATATCGCTCTAACCGTCTTCCTATGCAGACTTTAAATTGGCTTTCTCCTGTTGAAAAAAGAAAAGAGCTACGGAAAGAGTCTATAAAAATATGCCGGCTTTATAATTCCTTGTTAGATAATAGATTTCACAACTTATTTGTCAAGGACAAGGGCTACGCCTTTTTCAAATCCTTGACAAATAAGTTTTAGAAATCTGAAATGTTCTCTAAGGAATTAAAGCTGGCAAATCTAATCAAATAATGTAATTTACGTCGGGGGCTTCATACGGTTTACATAGAAGCTAGCTTCTATGTAATTCTATTATATCCGGTATTTATTTTTTACTTTTTTTGTCTCACATCATTTACAAATGTACAAAAAGCTACCTCGGCTAAAAGGTGGCTGCTATCTGACTAAATGAATAAAAGAAACGTTAATTCCAAGAACAATTATTATTTATCATTTTTGTTATTGTTAGAATTTAAAATTTCTCTAATAAGCAAGAAAAGTAAAAGTTCTAAAGAATTGCTCAATGTTTCCACCTCCTCGGTGTTAATTATTCAAGATAGCAAAATAATTATAACATAAAAATAAAAAGAACGAATAATCCCAATTAGTTTTTTCCGGAGCTAGAGCAAAAAAAGGGAGACAACAAAATAAAAATGCGATTTTTTCGCTATAAAATATATAGAGAGAAAGCATAAAAAATAATTAATTGTTTTTCCGTATGCTTTCGCAAGGAATAATAATAGCGAAAAATTAAAAAAATCAAGGGATAGCAAGGAAGATTTTTTTTATTTATTATTAAATAAAAAAAATACTCTTGCCCTTGAATTTTTTAAAGCAAACAACATAAAATTGGTGATGAGGGTAGAATTAGAAATAAAAAGTTAATAATTTTTTTTATTTTGATATAAGAGATAAAAAAATTCGATTAATTATTTTTCTTTAACTAAACAGTTTGTTTGCTTTTTAGTTTTTTTTATGTTATTTTTTCCCTGTATACTAGTAAATTTACTTTTTAAAAATTACAATTTTTATTTATATTAATTAATTTTTATATATATTAATCAAATTAATTTTAAGGAGGATTTCATTATGAATAAACCTTTTAAGTTAGCTGGTGCTATAATATCATTAATTCCTAGAATAGGTGTTTTTGGAAGTGCAGCAGTATCAATAATTGTATCTGTTGTTGTTGGAAATTTAATATCTAATAATTTCGACTATAGTAGAGGAATTGTGGCATATTTTAAATATGGACATTTAGTACGTATTTACAGCCAATAGATAAAATGTATATAAGTTTAGAATCTATTTTATATTTTGGTATTCCAGGTGGTATAGCTGGAGTATTAGTTTATAAATTAATTGAGAAACGTAGAAAAAAAATAAGAAAAAGCGAAAAGATTAGATAAATTTCAAAGATAAAGAAGATCATATGGTCTTCTTTATTTTTGAATAAAACGAGAAAAATAAAAATAAAAAAAAGAAAGACAGCACACCATAAGGTTGACCAGTGCTGTCTTTTGCTCCTTGCTTTTCCGCAAAACCTTAATCGTCATTATAAATGAAAACAAAAAAGAAATCAAGAAAAAAAGTCAGCCTGGTCAAAGGCTAACTGCTACCAAGTCTAAACGAATTAAATAACACATTCCTAAAAAAGGTTATTTTTTATTATTGTGGTAAGAGTTTAACTCTCGAACCAAATAGATAAGCAATACTATTTCAATAAGGTTTTGAGTTTGTCATATATGAAAAATTATTTTTTGTAATCTGGATANGTGTCATAAGGTTTAGGTTTATAAGGAATTACTTTTTTCTTAGTATCTTTATAAAAGCCTAATTTTCTAAGTACTCTAAATAAAGAACAAGGATGTCTTTTATAACCTTTGTTGAATTTAAGTTTAGCATATAATTCAATCATAGAAATATTAGGATTACGTTTAATAAGATTTTTAATCCAAGACAATTCTTCAACTGTATGGGCGTTAGGGTGAATAGAATGAGGTCTATGAGACTTATCTATAAGAGACTCTTTAGTACCGTCATATTTTTTATTCCAACGCAAAAGAGAGGCTTTTGATATTTTATAGCGCCTACAAATAAAGCGGATAGAGTTACCATTTCTATAAGTTTTAACTGCAGCTATTCTTGTTTGTAAAGTATGAGGTATATATCGTTGTGTTTTTTCTATATTTTCTGTTATAATAGTTTTCATAAGAGTAAATTCCTTTTTTTGATTTGTAGGTAACTTCATTATACAGGATTTACTCTTCTTTTTTTTATTATATGTCTCACATCTATTGTAACACTACAAAATTATTTTTTGTAATCTGGATAAGGGAATTGACAAAAAGAAAGTATTAGTTTAAAATTAGTGTATAAGCAAAAAGTAAATATAATTTGCATAGAGAAAAGACAGGACCGTGAATCCTGTCTTTTTTATATAGGCTAGTTACTTTTTAAAAAATCTATCTAACCATTTGCAAATATAATAAGCAAATACACTTGCCATGATAGAAATAATAAAAGTAAATATAATATTAAGCATAGAGTTACACCTCCCTCTGTTACGAGATTAGTGAAAAAGTAACGATGTAAGTATAACACGAAAACGAAAATAATACAAAGTCATTCTTTCCGGTGCAGAGCAAGAATGTTAAAAAGAGAATAATAGGGCGATTTTTTTGCTATATACTGTAAGACCGAAAGCATAGAGCAAATAATTTATTCTTTCCGTATGCTTTCGCATAAGAGGAAAATAGCAAAAAATAAAAAAAGTAAAGTATCAGCAAGGAAGATTTTTAAGGTTACGAAAAAATACTCTTGCCCTTTACTTTTTTTAAGCTAATAAATTATATTATTTTATTTATTGGTTGCAAAATGGTTGCATTTATGGAAATCAAGTATTGTTATAAGTTGATTATACCAACGATTTGATAAGTTTTTACAATTATTCCCACTCAATCGTTGCCGGTGGCTTACTTGTAATATCATAGACTACACGATTAACGTGAGCTACTTCGTTTACTATGCGAGCTGAAATTTCTTCAAGAACTTCAAATGGTATATGTGCCCAACTTGCTGTCATACCGTCAATACTTGTTACCGCCCTAACAGCAACTGTATAATCGTAAGTTCTTACATCTCCCATAACCCCTACTGAACGAATTTCTGGAAGGCACGTAAAATATTGCCAGATTTCTCCTTCTAAGCCACGTTTAGCGATAACATCACGTAGAATAAAGTCACTATCTCTAACGATTTGAAGTTTTTCTTCCGTTACTTCTCCTAAAACACGAATACCTAATCCCGGACCCGGAAATGGCTGACGCCAAACGATTTCATGTGGTAAGCCTAGAGCTTCTCCTAATGCACGAACTTCATCTTTGAACAATGTATTTAAGGGTTCAATTAGTTTAAAACGCATGTCTTTTGGAAGTCCACCTACATTGTGATGCGATTTTATCGTTTGGGCATTTTTTGTTCCTGATTCTATGACATCCGTGTAAAGTGTTCCTTGTGCTAAAAATGGTACATCATGTAATTTAGCACACTCTTCATCAAAAACATAAACAAATTCATTTCCGATAATTTTACGTTTTTGTTCCGGATCACTAACCCCTTTAAGTTTTCCTAAGAAACGCTCTTTAGCATCAACCTTTATTAAATTCATATTGAAACCGCCGGCAACTTCTTTACTAAATGTAGACATAACACCCTCAGCTTCGCCTTTTCTAAGTAATCCATGATCAATAAACATACATATTAGTTGTTCTCCGATTGCTTTGTCTAATAATGCGGCAACAACAGATGAATCAACCCCACCTGATAAGGCACATAATACTTTTTTATTTCCAACTTCTGCACGAATTTCTTCAATTTTTTCTTCAATAAAATTTTGAATAGTCCAGTTTTCAGTACAATGACAAGCATTACGGATAAAGTTTTCCAATAACTTATAACCATATTCAGAATGACGCACTTCCGGATGAAATTGGAAACAATAAAATCCTTTTTCTACATTTTCTGCTGCGGCTATTGGACAATTATCACTTGTTGCTACGGTCTTAAATCCTGAAGCTAAAGAAACTACTTTATCAGAGTGGCTCATCAGCACTTGTTGAGTGGTCGGTGTATTTTCAAACAATTTAGCACCTGTCACTACATTGATATTATGTGCTCCGTATTCTCTGCTTGTAGCCGATTCCACCTTACCTCCTAATTTATGTTGCATAAGCTGCATACCATAACAAATACCTAACACCGGAATACCTAAGTTAAATATCTCATCATCAATAGTTAGGGAGTTCTCTTCATATACGGAATTTGGGCCACCTGATAAAATGATACCTTTAGGATTCATTTTTTTTATTTCATCAATTGATATTTCATTATCATGTAACTCAGAATAAACACCTAACTCACGCACACGACGTGTAATAAGTTGATTATACTGACTTCCAAAATCAAGAACTAATATAAATTCGTGTTTCACAGCGTTCCTCCTAGTTTTTTTATAAATAATACTTTACCATTATATCAATTAATATGAAATATGTAAAACTTTAATACGGAAAATGCTGAATTATTTTAGTGAAATTTAGTTTATACTAAAAAATTTCAACTAAATAACGAATAATCTCCTATATAGGTATATCAAATTTTACTTATCTTGGACAATACTCAAAAATTATTTTATTTAGGGGAAGCTTTGTAATATTTATTTATTTTTCCTGTCTAATTTGATTTTACAATCTTCCTTAGGTTTTAAAATCAAAAAATGCTAAGTAATTATATTTACCGGCTCTGTGTCAAATACGGGGCATGAGAAAAAATAAGGATAAAATGCTAAGCAATGCAGTGTTGCTTGGCATTTTTCAAAACGCCCTTAAAAGAAATATTATTTTTATACTCAGAAACAAATAACCTAGAAACAACTAAAATGCGTAATCTAAAGTTATAAAAGCTATTATAACCATAAGAAACTCTCTTTAAAACCTTTATCTTATTATTAATACCCTCCAAAGAACCATTAGAAATAGAATACCTAACACTATTAAGCATATACTCTTTATGTTTTCTCATAGTATTAATAGCCTTACTAACACCATCAGATAAATCGATAGTAGATTTTTCAATTAATTCTTTAAACTCCAACTCATTTCTATACCTTATTGCATATCTAATATCCTGAACTCTCTCATAGCTAGCCTTAAATATACAATCTAATCCTAATAAATAATCTAAAATATCACGTCTAGTAACTAAACTCCTAAAACTCCTATTAAAGAAAAACCTACCATGAGTAACATTACTTTCATCTTCTAATATTAACTTCCAATTATTTTTTAAAAGAGTATAATTAATACCTTTTTGTTTTTTGTAAATATTCATTAGCTTAACTCTAGTTCTATTAAGTTCTCTATTAACATTTTGAATAATATGAAACCTATCTATAACAATTTCAGCATTAGGAAACTTATTTCTAATCAACTTCATATAAGGAGTATAAATATCAATACAAATAGCCTTAACATTACTTCTAGCCTCTTTAGAAAATCTGGAAAAATAATTATTTAAAATATACTCAGTTCTACCATCAACTATATCAATAATCTCATGAGTTAAAGCATCTAAAAAAATAAAACTCATACCATTTTTACTATCTTTAGTAAACTTTAACTCATCAAAGCATAAATACTCAGGTAAGGTATTATAGTTAAGAATGTCTACATGGGATTTACATTTATAAAGAGTTCTTATAACAGTATTAACCGATACATTATTCATTTTGGCTATTTGTTTAAAAGATAAAGTATCAGCTAAATCACTCATTATAGAAAACTTAACATTTTTAGAAATACTACAGTATTTATCTACAAAAGAAGTAGTAGCTACAAATTTTTTATTACAAGTTTTACACTTGAAACGTTGCTTTCTTAGTTCCAAATAAGCAGGGATACCTGATATTTTTAATAGATTAATTCTAGTAAGTTCATTAAAGCCGTTTTTAACTACAGTATAACCTTTATTAAGACAACCACAGCATTCACACTTCTTGGGTTTATATGTTAAGGTACCTTTGAATACAAAGTACTTTTGATTATTTTTTATAGTTTCGTTATGTGTTTTCTCAATAGTTATATTTTTATCTTTTATTTGTAGTAGGTTTTTAATGAATTCTCCCTCTTTTATTTCTTTTGTTTTTGTGTTAAAATTATTCATGACAGATATCCTTTCATAGTTTATTTTTTTGCACTTTAATTATATTGGATATTTGTCTTTTTGTATATTAAAAAACAATACGAGGTATGGATTTTTCCCATGCCCCGTATTTATTATACAACCTATTTACCTAGCACTTTTATCATACTTCGTATTTGACATAGAGGCGAACTTTAAAAATCCCTACAATATTTTCCTATTTTTCTTTATTATAGGATTAGAATTTATTATATTTATCTTCCTAATTTTCGTAGAACAATGTTTATATTAATACCACCATAGTTTTTTATAGCGGTGACCTATTTGCAATGATAAATCTTTTTTATTCTGGTCTGCTCCGTTAATATAAAGTTTCCCAGCTTCGTACATATCAACCATCTCATTCGGTACGCTTGATATGACGATGCTGCCATTATTTTCAGTTTCTATTTGTGAAAATTTCACTGCATAATTTCCTGCCGGCAAATCGTCAAAATACCAACGCAATGTATAAGTTTGTAGGGGGATTTCCCAATACAACTCACGATAAATAAATGTATGTTCTCTTACTACTTTATTATTTTTTTTATCAATAATTTCAACTTTATAACGTGAGTTATTTTTTTCATCATATGATGAAATATAGCCTCGAATATAATTGAAACTGCGAGTTGCCTCAAATGTTTGTTCTACCTCAGTATCTTTATTTACCCTGACAATACCGTCTCTTAAATAGTTATCCGTTGCATAAATGCTGATTCCGTTAATCACACGTGAATCATAGTCTAAATTCATTGAATAAGATGGGCGTAAAAAACTGTCCGTTCCAATTTGCAAGGCAAAAACAACAGCAAATGAAATATATAATTTTTTCTTATAACGATCAAAAATAGTTGTTTCATAACGTTCAGCAAAGAGTATTAACCCTTTTGCCCCAAGTATAAAAATAATCGGCAGCCAAGCGTAAACATAGCGAGGTTTAGCTTCCCAAATCAGATGGAACATAAATACTCCGAATATAATAATTTGGAATAAGAAACACGATGTAATATATTCTTTACGTCGCTTGTAGATATAATAAACCATACCAAAGATTATAACGACATATATCATCTGCGAAATATAGACAAAAAAGCTGTTATTACTGCCATAAAATAGCTGCCATAAAAAACCGTCGCCATCACGTAAAGCACGTGTTCCGTTGGTGTAATTTATAGTCCCGTCACTCCAATTACCACGTATTTTTAAGACAAATACCAATAAATTTAAAAATAACGGTCTATGTGTCAGACGATTAAAGAATAATCCTAAATCATCCGCCGCTTTATTTTGACTAAGATATGTAAATTGAAAATCTTGCCAGTTATAACTTCCACCTTGAATACTCATCCCCATCATTACCCAATGTAACATTGGAAATCTGTATCCTGCGTCTTGAATAAAACCATAGTGATTCCACAGCATATCAAACCCTTTACCAAAAATAATAAACGATATAGCGAAAGTTACAAGTAATATCATTAAATTTTTATACCATTTGAAAAACAATAGATAAACAATAAGGGCAGGTAAAACAATAATAATATTTGAACGTAAATTCCAGCCAAAAGCGATTAATATAGCAACCGCTACAATATGTTTTGTTCTAAAAATAAAACTGCCGTCAGATGGGATAAGTACATAAATGATAAGCGATACCATAATAACCATTAAACTATCTGAATAGTAAAATAAACTATACATTTGAAATGGAATATATAATAACATCAGCGCCAGTATAATTGTTTGTTTTTGCTTTGATAACAATTTCCCTGCCGTTTTAAATGTTAAATACATTGTGACTGAAGTAATAGCAAAACAAAAAATATGCAATGCCCATACTTCTGATATATGTAATACCCCGGCTATACGATATATCCAATATAAAATAATCGTAGGATTAATATTATTCGGATAAACTAAAAAATAACGCTCACCTGAAAATTTTCCATAGTTTAGCATATAATGTGATTCGTTTTCTATTTCAGCACCATCGGAAAAATTCAGCGTATCCATCGATAGAATAATAGCTTGAAATATTAAATATACCACAACAATAATTCTATTGTATTTTTTTAACAATTCTTCATCTGTGTTTAGTATTTTTTTTGCCCCGTATATAAATAACATAAAGAACACCGGAACACCTAATAATAAAGCAAGCGGATTGAGAATACGCTCATAAACAAACGGTGCAACATATGCCCAAATAAGCACTATCGTAAAAAGTCCGATAAAAACATATGCAAACACATTATGTAAAATTCTTCTCATTACTATCCCCTTTCTTTTCTGTTTAAATGACCGGCAAATACTATCGGTGATATATTCAATAACATTTTATTTATAAAACTGTCGGTAGCGAAATAATGTTTCTTCGTTTTTATTAATTGAACCAATTCTACTTCTTCTTCCATATTATCATACATACGAAGTATATCAAGCCATAAATAACCGCATAGTAAATTAAGAGTTTCTTCGTATTTTTTCCCTTTTTTAAATACTTCTATTCTTTCGGTAGCATTCATTATTCTTCTTGTTGAAGCTGAAATCATCGCCTGATTACGAACAGTTTTTTGTTCCGTTAATTCTCTATAACTACATTTATCACTTTGACAAACTTTCATAGCGAGATCAAATGTTTTCAGTTTAAAATATAAATTCTCCAACGCCAACATATCTTCTTGGAATTGAAGATTATAAACATCAAGAAATTTTTTCTTAAACAAACAAGATGTTAAATTATAGTCTATATCATTTTTAAATATTTTAATTTCAGTTATTAAATAATCTACTCCGGTAATTATTTTATTTTCTAATACGGTACTATAATTTTTTCTAGTTGCAATGGCTATATCTAAGGAATTATTGTTTGCTGAGGAATATAATTTTTCAAAATAATTTTTTTCAAAATTTATATTTTCTTCGAGAAAAATCACATATTCTCCTTTGGCAAATTCCAATGCACAATTTTTTGCGGCGGCATTTGACCCTAGTTGCTTTTTAATGTAATTAATCTTACTGTTATCGTGATTTGTAATAAATTCTTCTATTTTCTGTTCGGTTGAGTCATCAATAATTATCACTTCAAATTCTTGCATTGTTTGATTAAAAACATTTGCTAATACATCACGTAATCTACTAATACTTCTAAATGCTGCAAGAACAACTGTTATTTTAGTTTTTCCTGACGTTTTTATTCGTTTAATTAAAATTTCATTTCCCAAAAGCATTGTATCTAAAAAAATGTCTTTTGTTCTGTCTAGTGTTCTACTCATTATCATTCCCCTATTCTAAAAGGTTTATATATCTTAGTTATTATAGCATAGTTTGAAAATTTTTTCATTTATTAGCAGAGTAATAAATAAAATGATATAATGTAAATAATTACAACAGTTTAGGAGATAATTTATGCCAAAAGCCTATATAGGAACATATACAAAAAAGGAAAGTCAAGGTATTTATAAAGTAGAATTGGATGTTCAGGGAAAAGTTAAAAATATTGAATCGGTAGCCAAGATAGAAAATCCGACATATTTAGACTTTTCTACAGATAAACAATATTTATACAGCGTATCAAAAAAAGATAAGAGCGGTGCCGTAACAAGTTTTAAAATTTTACCCGATGGAACATTAGAAGAACTTACATCAGTTGAAAAAGAGGGCAATCCTCCTTGCTATGTAGAAATAAGCCGGGATAATAAATATCTACTGTCAGCTAACTATCACACCGGAACGATTGACAGTTATTCCGTAGTAGATGGTAAATTATCCTCACTTTTATCTACGGATATACACTTCGGTAGCAGTATCCACCCTCGTCAAGAAAAGCCCCATGTCCACTTTTCAGGCTTTACACCTGATAATAAATATGTATTCAGCTGTGACTTAGGTACTGATGAAATCACAACATACACATTAGAACACAGTATATTATCAAAACGATATACCACTCCTGTAAAAAGTGGTAGCGGACCTCGTCATATTATCTTTGACAGTACACTAACCCATGCATTTGTCATTACCGAACTTACAAGTGAAGTTATAGTTTTTGATTATGACGATGGTAAGTTGTCAAATCCTAGATACTATGCAACCTTACCTTCTAATTTTGTTAAAGAAAATAAGGGCAGTGCCATAAAAATATCAAATAATAATCGTTTCATATATGTATCAAACCGTGGTCAAGACAGTATCGTCGTCTTTAAAAATAATAACGGCATCCTAACCCATATCCAAACTATTAGCACCTATGGGCAAAATCCACGTGATTTTAATTTGAGCAAAGACAATCATCTTGCCATTGCGACAAATGAAACAAGTGGAACCATTACAACATACATGGTTAACACAATTACAGGGAAATTAACAGCTGTCGATAAAGAAATTTCGGTACCTGAAGCAGTTTGTATAAAATTTTATTAAAATCATTCATATAAAATGGTTTTATATAAATATAGAAAGCATTTTCCTTTATTTTGCCATAACCTAAAAAAAGAAGTGAAGTTTTCACCTCTTTTTTTATTTGTAGTAACTTTTGATAAATTCTTTAGTAATGATTAGCAGTAAAACGGATTTTCCGATCAACTCTTTATAGTAACGAATTTCATTTCAAAATACGAAAAGACCGACTTATCAGTATAAGCCGATCCTTGTATAGTTTTTACTATTAATCTATTACAGACACTTTTAAAAAGTTAGTAGAGCCTACATTACTTCTTGAAGTATTCACAGGAATACCACCGGTAATCACAATTGCATCACCTTTTCTAGCATATCCCGATTCTTCTGCAATTTTCTTCGCTGTATCCAACATTTCATCTGTTGATTTTACCTGTTCCGAAATTTTTGCATCAACTCCCCATACAAGACTTAAACCACGTGCTACTTTTTCACTTGGTGTCACTGCCAAAATTGACGCATTTGGTCTATATTTGGAAATTAAACGTGCTGTTTGCCCAGATTCTGTATATGTTACGATTGTGTGCAGGTCTAAGTTCAATGCTGTGTAACCCACAGACACTCCTATAGCATTTGTAATATCTTTTGATACAATTTTTTTTGAACGATCTTTTAGGATACGTGAATAATCTTGCATTTCTTCTGTATGTTTTGCAATGGTTGCCATAGTACGAACCGATTCAATCGGATAAGCACCGGCTGCTGATTCTCCTGATAACATAATCGCATCAGTCCCGTCGTAGATTGCATTCGCTACATCTGATACTTCCGCACGTGTAGGGCGTGGATTTTTTTGCATTGAATCCAGCATTTGAGTTGCTGTTATTACAAATTTACCGGCACGATTACATTTAGTAATAATTGATTTTTGCATAATCGGTACTTCTTCCGCCGGCACTTCTACTCCAAGGTCACCACGTGCAATCATAATACCGTCTGATACTTCAATAATTTCATCAATATTATCAATAGCCTCTTGACATTCAATTTTAGGAATAATTTGAACATGCTCGCACCCTTCCTCTTTAAGAATGCGTCGTACTTCTAATACATTTTCTTTTGTACGGACAAACGATGCTGCCACAAAATCAATATCATTTTTACAACCGAAACGAATGTCTTCTTCATCTTTTTCAGTAATTCCCGGTAATTTTGTTGAAACTCCCGGAACATTTACACCTTTTTTGTTTTTAAGTACCCCACCGTTTTGAACTGTTGTATAAATTAACCCGGCAGCTGTATCTACATTATTTACTGTTAAACCGATTAAACCATCATCTAATAAAATAGTATCCCCGGCTTTTACATCGTGTACCAATTCTCCATAAGTAATTGAGAATTTATCCGCTGTTCCCAACACTTCTTCCATTGAAACGATAACATCTTTCCCTTTTTCTAAGATAATCGCATCATTTTCCATATTATGTGTTCTAATTTCCGGCCCTTTTGTATCTAATAAGATTGCAAGGCAGGTACCCGTTTCTTCTCTTACTTCTTTAATCGCTTTAATACGTGCCCCATGCTCAGCATAATCTCCGTGTGAAAAGTTTAAACGGCATACATTCATTCCCAGTTCTACCATCTCGGTTAATCTTTCTTTTGTTTCTGATTTAGGACCTATTGTACAAATAATTTTCGTTTTTTTCTGTATCATATAATTATTTACCTCTTAGCTTTTATCCAACACTTATTGTATCGTATTTTCAATATGTTTTCAAATTATTTCACTATTTTACAAAAATAATTTTCTAAATTGATAATTGTTTAGAAACATCGTAAATCGTTAAATCTACTTCATGTGTATTACTGAATACATCTTCAAAACGTGTACTTACTAATCTGTTATTTTGAATACCAACAGCACGACCTGATTTTTCTGCCAGCAATAGTTGAACCGCATAATTTCCAAAGCGTGATGCCAATACTCTATCCATTGCTGACGGTGTCCCTCCACGTTGAATATGCCCTAAGATAGTACATCTGATTTCTTCACCTGTTAATTCTTTAAGTTGTGCGGCTAGAACTTGTCCACCCATAACGCCCTCTGCTAAGACAATAATAGAATGTTTTTTCCCTCGTTTTTCGCCGGCTTTAATTCTGCTTACAATATCGGAAATATCTTCTCTTTTTTCAGGAATTAACAAACTTTCGCTACCTCCGGCAATACCGGCAAGAAGAGCTAAATCCCCTGCATTACGACCCATCACTTCAATAATGAACGCACGTTCATGGCTTGAAGCTGTATCACGAACTTTGTCAATTGCGTCAACAATAGTATTAAGCGCAGTATCAAACCCGATGGTAAAATCCGTACAGCAAATATCATTGTCAATAGTTCCGGGAATACCGATTGTTTTAATAGACATCTCATTACTAAGTGCCATCGCACCACGATAAGATCCATCTCCACCGATAACAACTAATCCGTCAATACCTAATTTTTCTAAATTTTTAATAGCTATTTGTCTAACTTTAGGATCTTCAAATTCCGGAAGACGTGCTGAATAAAGTATTGTACCCCCACGGTTAATAATACCTCCTACATCTCCGACTTCTAATTTTTTTATATTATTTTCTACTAATCCCTTATAGCCTTGGTATACTCCATAAACTTCCAATCCGTTATAAATCGCTGTTCTTACAACCGCTCGCACCGCCGCATTCATTCCCGGTGCATCGCCACCACTTGTTAAAACTGCTATTTTTTTCATGTAGTCTTACCTTCTTCCATATTTTGTATAGATTTTCATCAGATATTATACTGAATATTTTTAAATTTACTTTACAACAATATCATATTTTTTATCTTTTTTCTAGTAAAAAATTTGTTTTGTTTGTTTTTTGTTTGTTTTTTTTACTATTTATCCTTATATTCTATTTTAATAGGCTTATCAGGATATGTTTTCAAAAAATTATGAACAAATTCTTGTTCATTTTTTATTTTAACAGCTGTCGCTTTATTGGAATCATTAGCCAATAAACTTACCACTTTTATACCTTTTTCGGTTGTTTTATATCGAGAAAGTAATTCTCCACTTTCTTTGTCCGCTACCAGATAAATCTTTTTTATATTATTTATACAATATTGATTATAATTTTTTAAACTTGTTATTTTTTCGAGTATGTACTGCTCACGTCCATCACGTAGTTGTTTTTTCAAAGTTACCACAGCATATTTTCCAATCTCAATAAAAGCATCGGCATATTTATAAACACTTGGGAATACAGTTACATCATAGTCACCTTTTCCGTCATTAACTGTTAAAAATGCCATATAGTCACCGTTTTTTGTTTTTATTTCTTTTTTTGATACTACCTCAACATAGCTGTCCGCCAAATTTTTACCGATATAATGTAGTGGTAAATATGTATAGCGTTCTTTTTCAATCTGGACAGGGTGTTTTAAAAAATATGTTCCTGTCGCTTCTTTTTCCATGCGAATTTTTTCTTGAATAGGATAATCTTCTACCTCTTCTATTTTAAGTGTTAATCCGCTTTCTGCATAAAGTGCATTACGAACGGTATACATATGATTACGTGTATCTTCATAATATTCTTTTACTTTATTCATTAATGTTGCTCTGTTATACCCAAAAGTATCCAATGCTCCGGCTTTTACTAATGATACTGCCGCTTGATAATCGACTTTCTTATTCATTCTCTTTAAAAAATCATCAATATCCAAATATTTCCCAAAGTTAAGTCTGTCTTGAACAATTTCAAAAGCACTTCGATAACCGACGTTTTTTATGGCAACAAGAGCAAAAACTATCTCATTTTTATAAACACTAAAATCCCTAAGACTAACGTTAACGTCCGGTTTTATTAAGTTTATTCCGAAACTGCTTAATTCTTGCTTATATTCATTTATTTTTTTCTCACTACTGATAACATTATTTAAAAGAGCTGTCATAAAATATTTTGTATAATATACTTTTAAATATGCTAATCTGTAAGCTAACATACTATACACAACAGCATGACTTTTATTAAATCCGTAATTGGCAAACGTTACTATTAATTCAAATAGATGTCGCGCTATCTCAATATCATGACCTGCTTTTACAGTTTTTTCAATAAAGATATTACCATAATATTCTAAATCTTGTTTTTTCTTTTTCCCAACAGCACGACGCATATTATCCGCTTCGGTAAGTGTCATATGTGCAAAATTCACCGCAATAAGCATAATTTGTTCTTGATAAACAATAACCCCATATGTATCTTTTAATATCTTCTCTAATTTTTTATGCGGATATTCTATACATTCTTTACCATGTTTTCTCCTAATATAAGTTTCTACTTGTGCCATAGGTCCCGGTCTATACAGTGCATTCATAGCTACTATATCGTTAAATTCCGTAGGTTGCAGTAAACATAATTTTTCTCTCATCCCACTCGATTCAAATTGGAATATTCCTTCTGTTCTCCCGGCGGCAAAAATCTTATATACCTTTGGATCCTTATAATTAATACGTTTAATATCAAACTCCGGATTATCATGATGAATTTGTTCAACAATATTTGCAATCATAGTTAAATAACGAATACCGAGGAAATCAATTTTTAATAATCCTACATATTCTATATCATCCATCGTCCACTGTGTAATGTGCTGTGTCATATTGGATGGTGCAAGAGGAGTATATGCAACTAACGGTTTACTGTCGCTGATAACGATACCCGCCGCATGTACTGACGTGTTTTTCGGTAAATTCTCCAAACCGATTGCAATACTGAACCAACGTTTATTTCTATTAGTTGAATTCACAAAATTCCTTAAAGACTGCGATTCCCTATAACATTCCTTTAACGTACGTGTAGAACTGATATGGGTACTTATAAATTTTAATGTTTCATCATCAAATTGTAAAATACGTGCACTTTCACGTGCTGCACTTTTTGACTGAAATGTAGTAAACGTAGTAATTTGCGCTACCTTATCCGCACCATATTTTTTTTCAACATATTTTATCACTTCATCACGACGTGTATCCTGAAAATCTATATCAATATCCGGTAATGAAATACGCTCTTTGTTTAAAAAACGTTCAAACAATAAATTATATTCTAATGGATCCGCTTCGGTAATATCTAATAAGTAACAAACTAAACTTCCCGCTGCGCTACCTCGTCCTGCACCAACCAAAATATTATGTTCTTTAGCATATTTAACAAAATCATAGACAATTAAAAAATAGTCATTAAACCCCATTTCGTCTATAATTTCCAATTCATATTCATAACGTTTTTTATACACATAAACATCTTTACCTTGCAATTTCTCCTTTGCACCTTTTAAGACAAGATAAGATAAATACTCCTTTTTAGTCATAGAATTGTATATTTCTTCATGTTCTCCGTAAATATACTTAGGTAAATGGTAACCTGAAAAATCAAGACTATATTGACAGCTGTTTACTATACTTTGCTGCATTTTTAAAGAACGCGTTAAAATTTCATTTTTTAAATCTGAACTATTTTGTAATAATTTTTTAAAGTCTTCTTGTGTACGAACATAATGTATCCCACTTGTCACTGTTAATTCAGCAATATTAAGTTTTTTATTATCACGAATAGCACGACTTACAATTACTTGCTGATAATCCTTATTATCTATGTAATAACTCGGTTGAGTATAAACTATATTGTCATAGTCTACATATATATTCTCATTGAACTGTTCGTTATAGCCGAAATAAAAATCACAATTCTCAAATAGCTGGTTCAAATAACTGAACTCCACACTATCATACAATTCATCAACAACTATTAATATACAATGTTCACTACTTTCTTCCATTTTCCGAGCAAATGTTTCTACATCTATCTCTTCATTATGTTGAAACTGTGTAGCAATATTCAGTAACGTATAAAACATCTGTTCCGTTTTGCATAAAATATTAAATTTTAATAATTTCATGCCGTACATCAATTTAACTTCTAACGCATGTATAAGTCTAATATTGTACTTATCTGCCAATTTATACGCTTTTATTGCACCGTACATATTCGGATCTGCAATAACGACTGTATATTGGTTATCGTCTACCAGCTTTTGAAATAATTCTTCTAATTTTACTGTACTATTTAATAAATCATATGCACTATGAACTTGTAAATTATACATATTGTTTCCTCCTTTCAGCCATAATAAAAACTTATCAATTCAAAATAAAAAACTAAATGACCTTTTTCTTTATTAATTTTAAATTTTTTCTACGTTCAGCACTTTAAATTGTACTATGTAATACTATTGCTGTCAATGATTCGATCGTTTCTAAAAAACGTCTTTTATTCTGTTTATTTTATAAAAAAAGACACCTATAAGCATATTAAAATTCCAAAAAACTCTTCTTTTTTATAAGAGACGATTTGATTATTCAAGGCTTCTTAGTGTCTTTTATTTTATTATTAGTATTTATCAAATACTTTAACAACTAAATTCAATATTATCCGCAGATACTTTCATCTGAAAAACAACCCATGTTTTCACCTGAAATCTTACTTTCTTCGTTAAAGTAGCGATATATACGTTGATTGTCATCACCCAAGTAATAAATCGGATTAAATTCGGTTCCAATTAACTTTGATTCAGCATCAATCAAATTTTCACATACTAAACGTCGCTTGATTGTACCTATGAAATTAGTGTATCCGTTATGGTCAATTATACTATGCACCGTACATTCTATTGACAACATACACTCGTCAAGTAAAGGTGCATCAACATATTTTCCTATATCATATGTTATATCTGCCATTCCTATTTTATTTTGACCGGAGTAAAAACCGCAAATTTCAACCTTATTCAAAATACTTTGACGTGGCACATTAACAGTAAATTCTTTATATTGTTTAATATTCTTTACAGCATTACTCGCACTCGATAATGCCATTGTTATCGTATCACCCAGCGTATATGACGAACTGGATGTCGTTACATTATAATTCCACTTACTATCCTTATACCCGACCAATATTACCGGAAAACCATAATATAATTTTTTAGTTTCTATCTCTACTTTCATTTTACTAACCTCTCTTACGTATTACCTTGCGATAAATACTAACTTCTTATCCTCTGATAAACTCCCATCATAACTGTAATTATCGAAAGTTATTCTCTTTAACTGCTCTATATTTTCTACCTTTTCTTTTATCAATTTCGTTAAAAATTTTCCTCGTGCTTTTTTAGAAATTGTTGAATGAATTTTAAGTTCTCCATCTTTTTCTTCCATGAAGATAACTTTTATAAAATTATCTCGAATACTTTTTGAAAATACCTCCTCAAATTCATTAGATAGTAGCGAGATAACCAAACTTTCATCTTTTACATGACTGTCAAAATTATCCCTCCACAAAAACTTTAACGTCTTATTTTCAACCATAACTTTTTGTAAAAAATCTAAACGATGCACCGGAATAAAATCATACAGATTAATTATTCCGCATAGTGCCGTAGTTATCAACACATTTTCCTTAATATATTCAACATCACTATTATCAAAACTGTCTCTTGCGATATTTCTATACATAAGCCCATTAAATAATTCCAGTGCAGTATAGAAAGAACTTCTTCTCTTTTTTAAATCTTGCCAATATTTGTGTTCAATTTTTGCTTTTTCGCTCTTCACCTTATATATTTTCGCTAATTCTTCTGAACTCTTATTAGCAAATTCATCTATTATTTTTATAGTATTTCGATTTAATTTATCTAAAAAGTCATAATGTTTTATATTAAGATTCATTTCTTTTGCTGTGGGTATTAATATTTTCACCGATTACTACTCCATTTCCGGTAAAACCAAAAAACTATTTTCTATAAGACTTTCTATTTCCATTAAAACAAAATTTTTCTCCGTTATTTCGAGTTGCGGATCAATAATCAATGTATTAAAATATCCTACAACAAAATCACGGTTTGCTACTTCCAACTTAAACATATACTCGCTAATTTCATCAACTAAAAATGCAATTTCTTTTAATTTTTTATCCTCGTAGGTATTGGCATAATGAACTTTCTCCAAAAGTCTGCGTATTTCCATTTCCGGATATTGTTCTTTAAACCTTTTTTGAATATGTTTTGCCAGTTCAATATCTTTAAATTTTAAAACATTAACTTTCTTTTTCTCCAGCGCTCCACCTTGTTCTAATTTTTCCAATAAATGGGCTAATCGTTTATTTAAGCTACTCATTATTACTTCTCCTTAACATTTTTCATTATATTTTTCTCATCTACTACTTATTGTATAAAAAAAAGTATAAAAGTTCTAGCTATAAGGTAAAATGTTTACATTTTATCTTATAATTTTGACACAATCTTATTCTTCGGAAAATACCTGTGTAGCCTTTACAGCTTGACACCAGCCTTTATAAAGTTTTTCACGCCTTTTATCTGTCATATTAGGAATAAAAAGTTTCCCTGCTGAATTCAAATTTTTGATTTCTTCAATATTTTTCCAATATCCCACCGAAAGCCCTGCTAAAAATGCTGCTCCCAGTGCTGTTGTTTCCAAATTTTCCGCCCTGGCTATTTTCACACCGAGTATATCAGCTTGAAATTGTAACAAATAATCATTAAGAGCCGCTCCCCCGTCTACTTTCAAGAGAGGAATTTCTATATGAGCATCTATTTTCATAGTATCAACTATATCCCTTACTTGGTAGGCTATTGATTGTAAAGTAGCTTTTACAATATCTTCTTTAGTTGATCCCCGGGTTAAGCCGAACATTGCTCCGCGTGCATTAGAATTCCAATAAGGTGCTCCCAATCCGGTGAAAGCCGGCACTAAATAAATTTCATCATCACTGGTCGATTGCAGTGCTAATTTTTCACTATCCGCAGATTTTTTTATCATTTTTAGACTGTCACGAAGCCATTGAATTGCACTACCTGCTATAAAAATAGAACCTTCTAGTGCATAATTTATCTTACCGTCTATTCCATAAGCTATGGTAGTCAATAAATTATTATTTGACAACTCCATGCGTTCTCCCGTATTCATAATAATAAATGATCCTGTCCCATAGGTATTCTTTATCATTCCTTTATCAAAAGCAAGTTGCCCAAATAATGCAGCTTGTTGATCGCCTGCCATACCGCTGATAACCACTTCACCGCCGTAAAAATGATAATCCGTTGTTACACCGTAAATTTCCGAGTTTGATTTTACTTCCGGCAACATAATCTTAGGGATATTTAAAAGTTTCAATATTTCATCATCCCATTTTAATTCTTTTATATTATATAGCATTGTTCTGGCAGCGTTTGTATAATCTGTTACATGAGTTCTTCCACCTGTTAATTTCCATACTAACCAAGTATCAATCGTGCCAAAAAGTAATTCTCCATTTTCGGCACGTTGCTGTGCGTTTTCTACATTATCAAGAAGCCATCTTACTTTTGTTGCAGAAAAATAGGCATCAACGACAAGTCCAGTTTTTTCATGAATTATTTTTTCAAAACCGCATTCTTTTAAATCCTCTGCTATTTTTGCAGTTTGTCGTGATTGCCAAACTATTGCATTATAGATTGGCTCTCCGGTCTTTTTATCCCAAATAACAGTCGTTTCTCTCTGGTTTGTTATTCCAATACTCTTTATTTGTACCGGTTTTATCCCACTTTCAATAAAAACTTCTGCTATTACGGATTGAACGGAATTCCAGATAACATTCGCATCATGTTCCACCCATCCGGCTTTTGGAAAAATTTGCGGAAATTCTTTTTGACTGCTTGCCACAATCTCCGCTTTTTTATTAAAAATTATTGCCCTTGAACTAGTAGTCCCTTGATCTATTGCCATTATATACTGTTCCATATTGTTTACCTCTGCACATTATCTATATTATGATTATAGCATATCTATAATAAAATGATAACTCTACGGCTAACCATTAATAAGTAATTCAATTAAAATTTTTATCTTTTAGATCAACACCTTATAGTTATTACTCCACTTTTAGATAAGATAATAAGGATTATAAAAAACACATGAAAAACCCTAATCACTATATTATTAAATAACGACAAAACCTTAATTTCAAGCATTTGCAAACATTCTCAAAAATATTTCATATTCTCTCTTTTAAGTTGATTTATTTTTTAATATATATTATCATTATTGTAGTACATATATTCATATGTATATAAATTAAAATATTGGAGGATATTATGAAAAAATCTATTAAACGTATTTTATTCTTATTCACTACTATGCTACTAACCGTAGTTCTTGCTGCGTGCAGTTCAGGCGGAGGTGGCACTAAAACTATTTCTTCACAAGAAGCTGTGGATAAATATGTTGAGGCGGCTAAAAATATTAAAAGTGCAAAATTCACTTCTGATATCAATGTGAAAATGACTAACAATAACACAACACGAGAAGTTATCATGAAGATGAACGGATCAGTAGCAACTGAACCTCTAAGTTTATTGGTAGATTCAGAATCAAAAATAGCGACTCAAAGCCAAAAAATGTCGATATACCTTAAAGATAATGTACTATATGCAAAACAAGGCAGCCAAACTAATTGGTCTAAACTTCCAATCAGTGGGACATTCCAAAAACAAATTGAATCGTTAAAAAATGTCGGTAATACTGAAGATGCATTAAATTATTACAAAAATAATGCTAATGATTTTAAAGTAGAAGCACAAGGTGACAATTATGTATTATCTTATTCAGGTAATGATGAAAAATTCAAAGAGTTATTAAAAACTTCTGTTAAAACTACAGGGCAAAATATTAGCAATTTAGATAGTGTTGATATAAAAAATGCTTCTTTCAAAATTACTGTTAAAAAATCAGATTTCCAACCCGTTACATCTGAACTTTCAGTAGAAATTTCTCAAAAAGATAAACCTGAAAATAATTACAAAATGGATATAAAATATACCTTCTCTGACATTAACTCAACAACAGTTCCTACGCCTGAAGGTATAAAATAATAAATGATATTATCTTTCAACAATGGGACTCTCCTTTTAGGAAAGCCCCATTGTTTCTTTTTTTGGTTGTATAATAAATACGGGGCATGGGAAAAATCCATACCTCGTATTGTTTTTTAATATACAAAAAGACAAATATCCAATATAATTAAAGTGCAAAAAAATAAACTATGAAAGGATATCTGTCATGAATAATTTTAACACAAAAACAAAAGAAATAAAAGAGGGAGAATTCATTAAAAACCTACTACAAATAAAAGATAAAAATATAACTATTGAGAAAACACATAACGAAACTATAAAAAATAATCAAAAGTACTTTGTATTCAAAGGTACCTTAACATATAAACCCAAGAAGTGTGAATGCTGTGGTTGTCTTAATAAAGGTTATACTGTAGTTAAAAACGGCTTTAATGAACTTACTAGAATTAATCTATTAAAAATATCAGGTATCCCTGCTTATTTGGAACTAAGAAAGCAACGTTTCAAGTGTAAAACTTGTAATAAAAAATTTGTAGCTACTACTTCTTTTGTAGATAAATACTGTAGTATTTCTAAAAATGTTAAGTTTTCTATAATGAGTGATTTAGCTGATACTTTATCTTTTAAACAAATAGCCAAAATGAATAATGTATCGGTTAATACTGTTATAAGAACTCTTTATAAATGTAAATCCCATGTAGACATTCTTAACTATAATACCTTACCTGAGTATTTATGCTTTGATGAGTTAAAGTTTACTAAAGATAGTAAAAATGGTATGAGTTTTATTTTTTTAGATGCTTTAACTCATGAGATTATTGATATAGTTGATGGTAGAACTGAGTATATTTTAAATAATTATTTTTCCAGATTTTCTAAAGAGGCTAGAAGTAATGTTAAGGCTATTTGTATTGATATTTATACTCCTTATATGAAGTTGATTAGAAATAAGTTTCCTAATGCTGAAATTGTTATAGATAGGTTTCATATTATTCAAAATGTTAATAGAGAACTTAATAGAACTAGAGTTAAGCTAATGAATATTTACAAAAAACAAAAAGGTATTAATTATACTCTTTTAAAAAATAATTGGAAGTTAATATTAGAAGATGAAAGTAATGTTACTCATGGTAGGTTTTTCTTTAATAGGAGTTTTAGGAGTTTAGTTACTAGACGTGATATTTTAGATTATTTATTAGGATTAGATTGTATATTTAAGGCTAGCTATGAGAGAGTTCAGGATATTAGATATGCGATAAGGTATAGAAATGAGTTGGAGTTTAAAGAATTAATTGAAAAATCTACTATCGGTTTATCTGATGGTGTTAGTAAGGCTATTAATACTATGAGAAAACATAAAGAGTATATGCTTAATAGTGTTAGGTATTCTATCTCTAATGGTTCTTTGGAGGGTATTAATAATAAGATAAAGGTTTTAAAGAGAGTTTCTTATGGTTATAATAGCTTTTATAACTTTAGATTACGCATTTTAGTTGTTTCTAGGTTATTTGTTTCTGAGTATAAAAATAATATTTCTTTTAAGGGCGTTTTGAAAAATGCCAAGCAACACTGCATTGCTTAGCATTTTATCCTTATTTTTTCTCATGCCCCGTATTTGACACAGAGCCCTTTTTTTTAGTTTATCTTTTTTCTTCTTGTCATAAAGTGGATAAATGCTATTATCCCTCCTGCTATTATTAAATAAATAATATCTTTTGTAAGAAGTGGCGTAAAATAATTTTTCAATATAAAAATATTAACAAACACACCAACTAGGGCAGTTAAACTAAGAAGTGTCAATAAACCAATTTTATACTTATTAAATGGTGTGCTTACCTTTGCTACCATACAAAGCCCATTAATCAGCGCTAGGATAAAACAGATAAATTTCACCTGACTTGAATCAGTTAAAATAAAATTTGTAAGTAGAACGGTTAAAACCAATGTTCCCCCACCAATTACCGCACTGGTTAAAACATCTTTCATAAAATTGTTACTAACTTTTTCCTTATTTGCTTCAAATGTTAAAAAGAATGAAGGCACCCCTATAGTAATAGCGGAAATAATCGTAAATTGTATAGGGATAAAAGTAAATTCTAAAGCAAAAACAACACTCAGCACTGAAAATACGATTGAAAAGAATGTTTTAGTTAAAAATAGTGATGCTACTTTTTGGATATTATTAATAACACGTCTTCCCTCCATTAATATGTCATAAAAAACACCAAAATCATCCGTTAAAAATACTATATTTGAAACACTTTTCGCCGCACTTGTCGCACCGTTCATCGCAAAGCTGATATCTGATTTTTTAAGTGCCAAAACATCATTAACACCGTCACCACTCATAGCAACAGTTTTTTTATTTCTCTGGAGAACTTCAACCATTTTTTTCTTCTGTTCAGGTGTTACTCTGCCAAAAATATCATTAGCTAATACCACACCTTCAAAATCTTCTTCGGTTACTGTTGTCATATCAATAGCTTTTGCCTCTCGTTTAAAACCTGCTTTTAGTGCTACTCCTAAAACAGCTTTGTAATTATCACCACTTATGATTTTTACTTCAACGCCTTGACTTTCAAAATACTTAAATGTTTCTTTAGTATTTTCTTTTATTTCATCGGAAAGCACCACATGCCCGACTAACTTCATATTAATCGGAACTTTCGTTTTATCAGCAGTATAACCTAGTGATAAAATTCTAAATCCTTGTTTTTTAAACTTTTCATAGTAAGGTGTCATTTTATCTTCAAAACCTAAAAATTCATATGCCCCAAAAAAATATGTACCTCCGGTTTTTAGCTGGATGTAAGAGTATTTATTTTTACTGGAAAATGCTCCTATACTTTCTACTTCCCACTCTTTTTTACAGTTCAAATATTTTTTTAAAGCCCTTGATGTTGCATTCTCATCATCAAAATAAGCTAAATAGCTTGATAGTTTCTCCTTTACTTCTTTATCAATTTCTACCACATTCATATTACCGGTAGTTATTGTCCCTGTTTTATCAAAACAAAGGACATCAACACGTGCTAAAGTTTCAACGCAATATAATTCTTGAACAAGGACTTTTTTCTTGGCAAGTTTCATAGCAGCAACGGCAAGCGATACACTAACCAATAATATTAATCCCTCCGGCACCATTCCGACTAAAGCACCGGCACTTTTTAAAACTATATCAACATAAGAACGCCCTAAATAATAACCACGAGTATATAAAAGTATAGCTGTCGGTATTAAAAGTACAGAAATAACCTTTAATATCGCATCCATATAATCACGCAATTTTGACGGATATTTTTTAAATTCTTTTGTTCTTTTAGCGAGTTTATTAATATAGCTATCTTCACCTACTGCCGTTACTTTTACCAAACAACTCCCACTAACAACATTACTTCCGCTCATTAACTCATCATTAATTGTTTTATAAATGTTATCACTTTCTCCGGTTAAAAGTGATTCATCTACTTCTATACTGCCGGTTATTATTTTTCCATCGCATGGAACTTGATCACCTAAATTCAGGTGAAGATATTCCCCTAAAACTATTTCTTCAACAGTGATTTCAATAACCTTATTATCTCTATTTACTCTGTACTTACTTCTACCTAACAAACTCAACTCTTCTAAAGCATTTTTCGACTTCACTTCTTGGTAAATTCCTATTGCTGTATTAATCGCAATAACTCCGACAAAAAGCAAATTTTCAAACCTCAGCGTTGTAGCTACAAAAATAGCAAGCACTAAGATCATTCCATTAAAGAAAGTAAAAATATTAGAAAAAATAATTTCTTTAGTTGTTTTATAAGGCTTTATGTTACTAATATTTTTTTTTGAGTTTTGTACTTGTTCACCGGTTAAATACTTCATACTTCCTCCATATATATTATTATTGGAAACTATACCATACTTTTTATTCTAAGTAATATCATTATAATTCCTGTAACTTATATTTACGTTAAATAATAGTTTTTCTCTTAAAAAAATAATTAGCACGGATTTTCTACCCATACTAATTATTATATACTCAAGGCTACTTCGGTATTTTCTTTTTAAATCGATGTTTTAATTATCTATCTTTGAATATATTTTTCTACGGGATAATCGCTAAGCTCCAGTGTTAACTTGCCATTTAAAATAAGTTGTGCAACATTATAACCTATTATAGGTCCTGTTGTTAAACCTGAAGAGCCTAAACCGCTAATTGCATAAACATTTTTTAGTGCCGGTACTTCCCCGAAAAATGGAGAAAAATCTGAAGTATATGCTCTTATCCCTACACGTTCATTAATAATTTCAGCTTCTTTTAAATCATTTAAAAATTGCTCCGCTTCTTTTCCAAAACTATCAAGTTGAATTTTATCAACGTTAAGATCAAAACCTTTATCATTTTCGTGTGTTGCTCCTACACTAACTATACCGTCTTCAAACGGAATAATATCCAGCTCCCCTTCAGGCATAATTACCGGATACTCTCCCGTGTTTAAATCTTTTATTTTATAATCTCTAAGTTGCCCTTTTTGAGGTCTTATATCAACATTAAAACCTAAAGGTACCAAAATATCATTAAGCCATGCACCCACTGCAAGAACAACAATATCAAATTCACTGTCGTCAATTATATACTTATCTTCTTCTATTTTTAAACTTACCTTTTTGTTAATAATCTCTGCCTTTGAAGCATTAAGTAATATTTTTACGAATCGTTCTCCCTCTACCCTTGCTCCGCCACCTGCATATAATACATCACCATTATTATCAAAGCTAGGTATTCTTTCTTTTACTTTTTCTTTAGAAATTATTTCTAATTCCCCTATCATTGGAGAAAGTTTTTTTCTACTTTCTGCCAATTGTTTTAACTCCGGAAGTTTTTCTTCAGATTTTTTTAATAAATAAACCCCGCACTGTGAGTAAAAATTAGTTTCAAAATTATTTTTTTGCAAATCTTTCACTAATTCAGGGTAAAAATCCGCACCAAGTCTTGCCATAGTATACCATGGTTTATTACGACGCTTTGAAAACCATGGGCTTATTATACCGGCTGATGCTTTTGTCGCCTGCCCCTTTCCATAATCAAATACGGTCAATTCTATATCGTTATTTTTTGATAAATAATAGGCACAAGTCGCACCTACTATCCCACCACCTACTATTGCTACTTTCATAATATACCTCCTTTTACAACAAAAAATACCATCACTGTTTTCGTTACTATTCAAAATCTAATTATTAATCTATGGGTATCAAAAATATAAACTGATGTCCAAATATTACTTTGAGAAAAAATTTTATAGCAAATCAATAACCTGCTGCATCCGGTTATTAATAAATTTAACTAAAATTTTAACTTTTGAGATAGTACACTACCTTTCAAAAATTAATCCTCTACACCCTTACTCTTTATATTTTTCAACTACTTTTTTTATTTTTTTGTTAAATTCTCTACGTGGCATCATTATATTGTTATCACATTTAAGACATTTAATTTTTATGTCCGCCCCCATTCGCGTTATCTTCCAACGATTAGTACCACATGGATGTTTTTTTTTCATCTCAACAATATCATTTAAATCATATTCCATCTCTTACTCCTCCACTTTTCCTCTTGTTGTCAATGCTATTCCAAATTCATTATAAAAATCCCGTCTTAGCATAGTTTCTACTTCTTGCTTCTTCCCAATTTTAGCTTTTCCCGCTATCGAAATTGTAACAATATTATCCGCTATTTTCTCTATACAATCAATATGTAATTTATCATTTTTGTATATTAATTTATGATAACTGCCATTACTGTTCACCTTATTTAAAAGTTTTTCTACTCTATTCTCTGTTTCTTCCATCGTACTCGTTATTTGAATTGAAAACTGAAGTACAACCAAATTATATGTCAATGAATAATTAATAACCTGATTAATAGTGCCGTTCGGTATAAAGTATATTTCTCCATTATTTGAGCGGATTTTGGTTGAACGTAATCCTAATGCCATTACATATCCCCCTGCAATAAATGCACCTTGATTGTAAATTTTTACGTTATCTCCTACATCAAATTGACCTTCAAGTATAATAAAAAAACCCGATATAATATCCTTTACCAAACTTTGTGCCCCGAAACCTATTGCAACACTTGCAATCCCCGCACTTGCCACAATACTTGTCGTATTTATACCAAGTGTCGACAACATTTGAAAAAATGCTATAAAGTAAATTATATAGCGTGCACAACTTTTTACCAGTTTATGTAATGTTTCAGAACGTTTTTCATTAATTTTTATATTAAAACGTTTATTAGCATTTTCCTTTGTCGTCATTATATAATCAATTACTTTATTACAAAGTTTTACGCCAATAGATGCCAACACAATTATTAACATTATGACAATTATCTTTTCAAATATAACAAAAACAAAATCGGTATTACTAAATGTCTGTTGTACTTTATCTATTAACTTAGCCATTATTATTCATCCTTAAAAAGTGCGATAATACGTTCAAATTCATCATTATCTTTAAATTCTATCTCAATTTTCCCTTTTTTATTGCGATTTTGCTTAATTGTAACAACGGTACCCAAACGACGTTTTAAAATATTTTCCTGCTCTTCTATGAAGATATCTTTCGACTTAGTTGAAATTTTTTTAGGATTCGAAAGACGTACTATATACTCCTCTAGTTCTCTTACCGACATCTTGCGTGCAATAACACGTTCGCATATTTCTAACATCCGTTCTTTATTTTTTATTGAAAGAAGTGTTCTAGCATGAGCCGTACTTATAACACCGTTTTCCAGATAATCTTTAATCTTCTGCGGTAATTTCAATAAACGTAAACTATTTGCGATATACGGTCTACTTTTCCCAAGCTGTTTAGCCAGCTCTTCTTGAGTTAGCTTCATTTTATCCATTAAATTACGGTAGCTGTTGGATTCTTCCAATGCGGACAAATCTTCACGTTGTAAATTTTCTAAAACGCTAAAAATCATCATCTCATCATCAGTCATCTCTTTTACTATCGCAGGAATAGTTTCTTTTTCTAATTGTTCAAATGCACGAAAGCGACGTTCTCCGGCAATAATATAATAGCCTTTTACCGCTTTTTTTACAATAATTGGCTGCAATAATCCGTTTTTAGTAATCGATTCTTTTAACTCATCAAGTTTATCCTGATTAAATATTGTACGTGGTTGATACGGATTTTTTTTTATATCTTCTAATTTTAACTCAATGACAGCTGAATTATCTGCTGATATTTCCACTTTTTCTGCTGCAAAGATAGCATCTAAACCTCGTCCTAATCCTTTACCTTGTTTTTTAACCACGTTCAATCACCTCTTTTGCCAATGCGATATATTGTTTTGCACCGTTTGAGTTTTTTGCATATTCAATAATCGGTTCTCCGAAGCTCGGTGCTTCACTTAAACGTACTGTACGTGAAATAACCGTTTCAAATACTTTTCCTTTAAAGTGTTCTCTTACCTGTTCCCCTACTTGATTAGAAATATTTGTTCTACTATCCGTCATTGTAAGTAAGACACCAAAGATATCCAAGTGTGAGTTTAGATGTTTTCGCACAATATTAAAGGTATTCATAAGTTGACTTAACCCTTCCAAAGCATAATATTCCGTTTGAACAGGAATAATCACTCCATCAGCAGCCGTTAGTGAATTTAAGGTAATAAGACCTAATGATGGCGGACAATCTATTATTATATAATCATATTGATCTTTTATATCAGCAATAGCATTTTTCATACGTTGTTCACGACTAATTGCAGATACCAATTCGACTTCTGCACCTGCTAATGCAATACTTGACGGCACAATATCTAAATTTTCATAATCTGTTTTTAATATTACCTCATTAATATCCACCTCATCAACGAGAATATTATAAATAGACGACTTTACATCATTTTTATCAATTCCAATACCGCTTGTTGCGTTGGCTTGCGGGTCTGTATCAATAAGCAATACTTTTTTCTTTAAATATGCTAAAGATGCCGCTGTATTAATTGATGAAGTCGTTTTCCCAACTCCACCTTTTTGATTACAAATTGCTATTATTTTCATTATTTACCTCTTTTCTTATAACGTGGAACTGTTACGGTAATAACCACATTTTCCATAGTTTCGTCTTCTTCTTTGTTTAAATTAATATTGTATTTTTCCTCAAGTTTAGCTATTTCTCTCGATAGCTTAGCTATTATTTTCTGTGCATCATAACCGACACGGGAATTATCAACTGCCTTATTATCATTCTTAATTTTTAGGTAAGTTTCAATTTTTTCTTCTGTTTGTGATACATTTAGATTTTGACTTAGTATTTGCGTTAAAATTTGTTCCTGTGCTTTAGCATCTAACTTAACCATTGCTCTACCATGTCGTTCAGTTATTTTTTTTGAATTAATAGCTTTAATAACTTTATCACTAAGTTTTAACAACCTTATTTTATTTGCTACAGTAGCCTGAGTTTTTCCAAGAGATTTAGCAAGTTCTTCTTGGGTTAGCCTATTTATATTAAGCAATTTCTGATAAGCGTATGCTTCTTCAATAGGTGTAAGTTCCTCACGTTGAATATTTTCAATAAGTGCCAACGTTGCCATTTGATCATCTGTTAGTTCTTTAACAATTGCTTTAGTTGTAGCTAAGTTTAAATATTTAATTGCCCTTAAACGTCTTTCACCTGCGATAAGTTCGTAAAAACCATTTCCCATATCTCTAACGGTAATCGACTGTAGTAAACCGTTTTGTTTTATTGATTCTGCAAGTTCCTTAATTTTTTCTTCCGTAAACTCTCTTCTCGGTTGATATTTATTCGGCACTATATTTTCTACTCTAATCTCTCTTAATACATCATCATCAGAAATTCCAACCTTTTCAGCCCTATGAGTTAAATCATATAACTTACTGAATGGTTTTACACTCTCCGTCATATTATACCTCCTAAAAAATCTTTTACACTATAACGATAACATATTTAAGAATTTTTGTCAAAATTATTTCCCAAAAATAATTCATCAAAATCTAGTAAACTAACCTATAAAAGAAAATATTTCCTAACTTCGAGTATATCGTTAAGACAACAAAAAAAGGTGTAA